>JAEZFA010000203.1 GCA_023417665.1 Pseudomonadota bacterium
GCGCCGACTGGATTCACGTCGACGTCATGGACGGCCACTTCGTGCCGAACATTTCGCTCGGCCCCGCGATCGTGAAAGCCATCCGCCCGCACACGAAGAAAATTCTCGACGTGCATCTGATGATCGCGCCCGCCGACCCCTATCTAGCGGCCTTCGCGGAAGCCGGTGCCGACATCATCACCATTCATCCCGAGGCAGGCCCGCATCTCGAGCGCTCGCTTTCGGTGATCCGCGATCTCGGCAAGAAGGCGGGTGTCGCGCTGAATCCCTCGACGCCCGAAAGCGCCATCGAATATGTGCTCGACAAGGTCGATCTCATTCTCGCGATGAGCGTGAATCCCGGCTTCGGCGGCCAGAGCTATATTCCCGCGGCCACCGCGAAGATCGCGAAACTGAGAAAGATGATCGGCGACCGGCCGATCGACCTCGAAGTCGACGGCGGCATCACCGCCGAGACTGCGCCCTTCGCCGCAGGTGCCGGCGCGAACGTGCTTGTCGCCGGCTCCGCCGTCTACAAAGGCGGCCCCGAACAATACAAGAAGAACATCGAGGCGATCCGCGCGGCAGAGCCGCGCGCCGCCGCATGAGAGCAGTATGATCCCGCGCTATAGCCGCCCCGAGGCGGTAGAAATCTGGTCGCCCGAAACCCGCTTCAAGATCTGGTTCGAAATCGAGGCGCATGCCGCCGACAAGATGGCCGACCTCGGCGTCATTCCCAAGGATGCCGCGAAGACGATCTGGGCCAAGGGCAAGGACGCAAAGTTCGATATCGCCCGCATCGACGCGATCGAGCGCGAAGTAAAGCACGACGTCATCGCCTTCCTCACGCACCTTGCCGAGATCGTCGGGCCGGAGGCGCGTTTCGTGCATCTCGGCCTCACCTCGTCCGACGTGCTCGACACTTGCCTCAATGTGCAGCTCTCGCGCTCGGCCGACCTCCTGCTCGCAGGCATCGACAAGGTGCTCGCCGCCCTGAAGAAGCGCGCACTCGAACATCGCCACACCGTTACCGTCGGCCGCTCGCACGGCATCCACGCCGAGCCCACCACCTTCGGCCTCAAGATGGCCGAAGCCTATGCGGAATTTTCGCGAAACAAGGAGCGCCTGCTCCGCGCGAAAGAGGAAATCTCGACCGCCGCCCTCTCCGGCGCGGTCGGCACCTTCGCCAATATCAGCCCGCAGGTGGAAGCCTATGTCGCGGAGAAAATGGGATTGCGGGTCGAGCCGGTTTCGACCCAGGTGATTCCGCGCGACCGCCACGCAATGTTCTTTGCGACCCTCGCCGTCATCGCTTCCTCGATGGAGCGCGTCGCGGTCGAAATCCGCCACCTGCAGCGCACCGAAGTAAAGGAAGCCGAGGAATATTTCTCGCCGGGCCAGAAGGGCTCGTCGGCCATGCCGCACAAGCGCAATCCGGTGCTGTCGGAAAATCTCACCGGCCTCGCGCGCATGGTCCGCGCCTATGCCATGCCCGCGATGGAAAACGTCGCCCTCTGGCATGAGCGCGACATCTCGCACTCATCCGTCGAGCGCATGATCGGCCCCGACGCCACCGTCACGCTCGATTTCGCGCTGAACCGTCTCGCCGGTCTGATCGAACAGCTCGTCGTCTATCCCGAGAACATGAAGCGCAATCTCGAGATGTTCGGCGGCCTCGTGCATTCCGAGCGCGTGTTGCTGGCACTCGCCCGTAAGGGCATGGCACGCGAGGACGCCTATCGTCTCGTGCAGCGCAACGCCATGAAGACCTGGGATGCAGGCGCGGATTTCCAGCAATCGCTCAAGGCGGATGCCGATGTGGCAAAGCTCCTGACCGCGCAAGAGATCGACGCCTGCTTCGACCTCGATCATCACTTCGCGAATGTCGACGTGATCTTCGATCGCGTATTCGGAAAATCCTGACCCGAAGGACCGAAAGAAAAAGGGCGGCTCTTTAGCGCAGGTTCCCGAAAAGTGTGCAGCGGTTTTCGGAAAAGATCATGCGCAAACAAAAAAGCTAAAGCAGGATGACGATTCAAGGAAAAGTCATCCTGCTTTAGAGCCGCCCTTTTTGTTTTTATCGGTTCTGGAATGGATTCGGCTGCGACTGCCGGTTCTGGTTCTGCTGCTGCGGCGCCGTGCGCTGCGGCTGGACCGAACGCTGCTGTTGCGGTTGATTCTGGAAATTCCGCTGTTGCGGCTGATTCTGGAAATTCCGCTGTTGCGGCTGGTTCTGGAAGTTCCGCTGTTGCGGCTGAACGTTACGCGGCGTGTTCTGCGGCTGCGTATTCTGCTTCTGGATATTCCTCTGCTGCGGCGCGCTCTTCTGCTGTTGCTGCTGGAAGTTCTTCTGCTGCGGTTGCTGGAAGTTCTTCTTCTGCTGCTGCGGAATATTCTTCTGCTGGTTCGGCTGATTGACGAACGGGCTCTTCTGCTGCCGCGTGATCTGGTTCTGGTCGCGCAGGCGCTGGCGAAGCTGGTCGCGGTTCTGGTTGTTGCGGAACACGCCGGACTCCGCACGGCTATGCGTCACGGCCTTCGAGATCGCGCGGTTATGCCCCGCGGCAGCCGAGTTCTGCGGATTGTGAAAACTGATCCCCGAAACCGAACGGCTGTGACGGCGGGCCTTGGATTCCGCGCGCGAATGCACGACGGCGCGCGAATTGTAGCGGCCATGGAAGCCGCCATAGTAACGGAAGCCGAAACCCGGGCCGTAAAGGTAGTTCGCGCCGTCGTCGTAGTAGTAGCCTTCGAACGCGGCGATATAGGGCGGCGGCGGTGCGGCGGGGGCGAATACCTGCGGCGGATAGTTGTTGCCTTCGCCGAGGCCGATGACCTCGCGGTTCATGAAGCCCTTGTACTCGTCCCAGTTCACCTCGCACCACAGGTCGTCGCAGCGCTGCACGTCGACCACGGTGCCTTCGGGCACGACCACCTGCACCGGGTATTCGATTCCCGGTCCCCAGCGCAGATTGATGTTTCCGGGCAGCGCAAGCGGGGCTGCAGACGCAGCACTTGCGGAGACGAGAAAGGCGGCAGCGAAAAGTCCCGGGCGTTTGATCGTCATTGGCGTTCCCTTCCTTGGCGGCAAACAGCGGCACCAAACTAAGAACGCGCAGTTTAGTTTCCCAGTTCCGAAACTACCCGTGAAATCGCGGCAATCTAGGTGAACGCTCGTTCAGCCCGCGGACGTGGTCCGCGGGGCCGGCAACCGTGCGCCTGCAATCAGATTCCGGCTTTGACCTAGGCCGCGGCCTCGGCGAGCAACAGCTCCATCTGGGTGCGGATTTCGGCGTCCGCGATGCCCTGCAATCCCTTGGCGTCGAGATCGCCCCGCACCTTGCGGAAAACGTCATCGTCTCCGGCTTCCTCGAAATCGGCCGCCACGACGGATTTGGCGTAGGCGTCGGCTTCCGCGCCGGCGAGCCCGAGCTTTTCCGCCGCCCAGGCGCCGAGCTTGCGGTTGCGCCGCGCCGTCGCCTTGAACTTCTGCTCCTCGTCGAGCGCAAATTTCTTTTCGAAAGCCTCTTCCCGCCTGTCGAACGTGCTCATCGGTCGCCGTTGCTCCACAATTCCCTGAAAGCCGCCGTTGAATATAGGCCACCTTATCCTATTTCAACTGCGTCAATCGGCCATGCGAAAGGCTACGGTCCGGCGTCTATTTGTGTTGCTACGGGCCTTCAGATAGGGTCGAACCGGCTTGGGGACCGGGCGGAATCGCCGGGATTTCCCACGCAAAAGCCCGGTTTTCCAGACGGTTTTCTAGTCGCGTACGCCCGGAGTTCCGGTAGAGAATGGATTTTTTGAAGTCACGGTACACCCCCATGAGCCGCCGCCGCCGAATCTACGAGGGCAAGGCCAAGGTCCTTTACGAAGGCCCCGAGCCCGGAACGCTGATCCAGCATTTCAAGGACGACGCCACCGCGTTCAACGCGAAGAAGCACGAGATCGTCGATGGCAAAGGCGTGCTCAACAACCGCATCTCGGAATACATCTTCCAGCGGCTGAACGACATCGGCGTGCCGACGCATTTCGTGCGCCGCCTGAACATGCGCGAGCAGCTGATCCGCGAAGTCGAGATCATTCCGCTTGAGGTTGTGGTGCGCAACGTCGCCGCCGGCTCGCTCGCGACCCGCCTCGGCCTCGAGGAAGGCATGCAGCTGCCGCGCTCGATCATCGAGTTCTATTACAAGAACGACAAGCTGAACGACCCGATGGTCTCCGAGGAGCACATCACCGCTTTCGGCTGGGCCACCACGCAGGAAATCGACGACATCATCGCGCTCGCGATCCGCGTCAATGATTTCCTCTCCGGCCTGTTCCTCGGCGTTGGCATCCGGCTCGTCGATTTCAAGATGGAATGCGGCCGCCTGTGGGACAACGACATGGTCCGCATCGTCGTCGCCGACGAGATCAGCCCGGACTCGTGCCGTTTGTGGGACATCAAGACCGCCGACAAGCTCGACAAGGACCGCTTCCGCCGCGACATGGGCGGTCTGATCGAAGCCTATACCGAAGTCGCGCGGCGTCTCGGCATCATCTCCGAGAACGAGCCGCCGCAGGGCACCGGACCGGTGCTGGTGAAGAGCTGAGGCCTTGCACGCAGGACGCCTTATTTCTGATGTGGATGTTCGGCGGGGGCGATTGCCCCCGTCTGCTTTTGCGCTAAGGGTCTTCGAGAAAAAGGATTTCCGATGAAAGCCCGTGTCACCGTCACCCTGAAGAACGGCGTTCTGGACCCGCAGGGCAAGGCCATCGAAGGCGCGCTGAAATCGCTCGGCATCGACGGCATCGAAAGCGTCCGTCAGGGCAAGGTCTTCGAGATCGAACTCGCCGACGGCGACAAGGCCAAGGCCGAAGCCGCGCTGAAAGCCGCCGCCGACAAGCTGCTCGCCAACACCGTGGTCGAGAATTATCGCGTGGAGGTCTTGAGCTAAACCGATGAACGCCGCCGTCGTTCTCTTCCCCGGCTCCAATCGCGAAGGCGATGTCGCAAGCGCGATCAAGCGCATCTCCGGCAAGGCCGCCTCGATCGTCTGGCACGCCGACACCGCCCTGCCCGCAAACACCGATCTCGTCGTGCTGCCCGGCGGCTTCTCCTATGGCGACTACCTGCGCTGCGGCGCGATTGCCGCGCGCGCGCCGATCATGAATGCGGTCCGCGCGCATGCGGAGCGCGGCGGGCTGGTACTCGGCATCTGCAACGGCTTCCAGATTCTCTGCGAGGCGCAGCTTCTACCGGGCGTGCTCCAGCGCAACGCGCAGCTTCGCTTCATGTGCAAGGAAGTCTATCTGCGCGTCGAGCGCTCCGACACGCCGTTCTCGCGCCGCTACAACGCCGGCGACGTGCTGAAAATTCCGGTCGCGCACGGCGAAGGCAATTACACCGCCGACCCGGATACGATTAAGCGCCTCGAAGACGACGGCCGCGTGCTGTTTCGCTATGTCTCGCCGGAAGGCCAGATCGACCCGAAGTGGAATCACAACGGCTCGACCAACGCGATTGCCGGCATTCTTTCCGAAAACCGCAATGTGCTCGGCCTGATGCCGCATCCGGAAAACCACGTCGATCCGCTGATCGGCCCGACCGACGGCCGCGGACTGTTCGAGAGCATCAAGACCGTCCTGGAGGCGGCGTGAATATTTCCAACACGATCAAGATCACACCCGAACTCGTCGCCGAACATGGCCTGAAGCCCGACGAATACGAGCGGATTCTGAAGCTCATCGGCCGCGAGCCCTCGATCACCGAACTCGGCATCTTCTCCGCGATGTGGAACGAGCACTGCTCGTACAAGTCCTCGAAGGTGCATCTGAAGACGTTGCCGGTCACCGGCCCCATCGTCATTCAGGGCCCCGGCGAGAATGCCGGCGTCATCGACATCGGCGACGGTCTGGCCTGCGTTTTTAAGATGGAAAGCCACAACCACCCGTCCTTTATCGAGCCTTATCAGGGCGCGACCACCGGCGTCGGCGGTATCCTGCGCGACGTCTTCACCATGGGTGCGCGTCCGATCGCCTGCCTGAATGCGCTGCGCTTCGGCTCGCCCGATCATCCGAAGACGCGCCATCTCGTTTCCGGGGTGGTCGCCGGCATCGCGGGGTACGGCAATTCGTTCGGCGTGCCGACGGTCGCGGGCTCGGTCGGCTTCCATTCGCGCTACGACGGCAACATCCTCGTCAACGCCATGGCGGTCGGCATCGCGGAAACCGACAAGATCTTTTATGCGAAAGCCACCGGCGTCGGTCTTCCCGTCGTCTATGTCGGGGCGAAAACCGGCCGCGACGGCATCCACGGCGCGACCATGGCTTCCGCCGAATTCGGCGAAGGTGCCGAGGAGAAGCGCCCGACCGTACAGGTCGGCGATCCCTTCGCGGAAAAATTGCTGCTGGAAGCCTGCCTCGAAATCATGGCCAAGGGCTGCGTCGTCGCCATTCAGGACATGGGTGCGGCCGGCCTCACCTGCTCCGCGGTCGAGATGGGCGCGAAGGGCGATCTCGGCATTACGCTCGATCTCGAAAAGGTCCCGGTGCGCGAAGAGGCGATGACCGCCTACGAGATGATGCTCTCCGAAAGCCAGGAGCGCATGTTGATGGTGCTGAAGCCCGGCAAGGAAGCCGAGGCTGAAGCCATCTTCAGGAAGTGGGGCCTCGACTTCGCGATCGTCGGCTACACCACCGACACGCTACGTTTCCTCATTCGCCACAACGGCGAGGAAATGGCCGATCTCCCGATCAAGGAGCTTGGCGATCAGGCGCCGGAATATAATCGCCCCTTCACCGAAACGCCGAAGCCGCCGGTGCTGGAGGCATCCGCCGTGCCCGCGCCGCAGTCGCTCGGCGCGGCACTGGAAGCGCTCGTGGCCGCTCCCGATCTCTGCTCCAAGCGCTGGGTCTGGGAGCAGTACGACCATCTCATTCTGAACAACACCGTGCAGCGCCCGGGTGGCGACGCGGCGGTGGTCCGCGTGCAGGACGGGCCGAAGGCACTGGCTCTCTCGACCGACGTCACGCCGCGCTATTGCGAGGCCGACCCCTTCGAGGGCGGCAAGCAGGCGGTCGCCGAATGCTGGCGCAACCTCACCGCGGTCGGCGCGACCCCGCTTGCGATCACCGACAACCTGAACTTCGGCAATCCCGAGCGCCCTGAAATCATGGGCCAGTTCGTCGGCTGCATTCGCGGCATCAAGGAAGCATGCCTCGCGCTCGATTTCCCGGTCGTGTCGGGCAACGTCTCGCTC
>JAEZFA010000007.1 GCA_023417665.1 Pseudomonadota bacterium
ACCTGGACCGTTGCCGTTAACGGCAGTGGCCAGCTCGAAGTCACCGCGGACGACGCTGCTGACACGCTGACAATCTCCGGCAACGGCGCCGACAGCGCATTCGGCACGACCACGACCTCGAGCCTCGTTAACGCTGACATCGGCGCTCTCTCCGGCACCATGACCGTGCAGGTTGGCTCGGCCGCGGCGCAGACGCTGACCTTCGGCGCCGGCGAAATTGAATCTCGCGCGGACCTTCTGGCTGCCCTCGGGAACCTCACAGGTGTCACCGCGACGATCAATGCCGACGACGAGATCGAAATCACCTCGACCTCTTCGGATAGTGTCACGCTCGGCGGCACCATCGATCTGTCCGACCTTGGCCTCACCGCGGGTGAAGTCGAACCGACCGCCACGATCGGTACGCCGAACGCGACCCGCGCTTCGCTGCAGACCGACTTCAACGACCTGTTGACGCAGATTTCGCAGCTCGCTGCGGACGCTTCGTTCAACGGCGTGAACCTTCTGAACGGCGACAGCCTCTCGGTCGTGTTCAACGAAGACGGTTCGTCCTCGATGTCGATCAACGGCGTGACCTTCGATGCGGATGGCCTCGGCCTCTCCGCGCAGACGGGCACCGCCTTCCAGGACAACGCGGCCATCAACGCGGTTATCACCTCGCTCGACGCGGCGACCTCCACGCTGCGCACCCAGTCTTCGACCTTCGGTTCGAAGCTCTCGGTCGTGCAGACCCGTCAGGACTTCACCAAGAACCTGATCAACGTTCTGCAGGTCGGTGCTGACAACCTGACGCTCGCCGACTCGAACGAGGAAGGTGCCAACCTCCTCGCCCTGCAGACCCGTCAGTCGCTGTCGACCTCGGCGCTGTCGATGGCCGTGCAGGCGGACCAGAACGTCCTTCGCCTGCTCCAGTAAGCAGACGAAACATCCAAATACCGGCGGCGGGGCCAAAAGCCCCGCCGTTTTCTTTTGGGAGAGTTGAAAGCCCGGGTGGTTTCGCGCAGCTTCGGCGGTAAGCGGGTCTGGGCTGATTCGGAGGAGCACGAAGATGGGCTTGAAGGTCGAACTGAAGCCTGGCGAACGCATCATCATCGGCGAGTCGATCGTTACCAACGACGACCAGCGGACCCGGCTCGTCATCGAGGGCGATGCGCCGATCCTTCGCGAGAAGGACATCATGACGGTCGAAGAGGCCGACACCCCCTGCAAGCGCGTCTATCTGGTCGTGCAGCTCATGTATCTGAGCCGCGACCCGCAGAACCATCACGATGCGTATTTCCGGCTGGTGAAAGAGATCATCGCAGCGGCGCCGAGCACCGCGGCGTATTTCGACCGCGTCAATAATCAGATTTTAACCGGGAATAGCTACAAAGCTCTCAAAGAGGCACACTCCCTCATAGAGTACGAGAAGGAACTGCTCGCGAATGCGTGATGCGGCCAATACCTACGCGAAGAATGCCCTGTCCACCGGTAGCCCCCGCGAACTCGAAGCCCAGCTCCTGATGCGCGCTGCAGCCAAGCTCCAGGCCGTACGCGATGGCGCATTGGTAAAGAACGAAGAAGTCGTTTCCGCACTTCGCTACAATCGCCGGCTCTGGATCCTGTTCGGAGGCTCCGTCGGCCGTCCCGAAAATCCGCTTCCCGCGCCGATCAAGCAGAACCTTGCCAACCTCGCGAGCTTCATCGTCCGCCATTCGCTCTCGCTGGAAACCTCGACCGAGGGCACCGCGGACCGCGTCGGCGTCCTGATCAACATCAATCGCGAGATCGCCGCCGGGCTACGCACGACCCAGCAGGCCGCCTGAATCGGACAACAGACCGAACAAACAAAAAGCCGCGGGCGCACTACCCGCGGCTTTTTTGTTTTACGGACGGCTAGAGGAAGTTCACCAGCGAAAGCTGCGAAAGCATTGCGGTCACCTGCAGGGAAGCCTGCATGCGCGTGTTCAGCGCGAGCAGCTTCACGCCGATCTCTTCCTCGGTGACGTCCTCGATCTCGGAAATCATGTCCTGCAGCACCGGCGAACGCTCGGCGAGGCGCTGCTTAGCGCTTTGCGCGGACAAGTTTGCACCGGCGATTTCGGTCTGGATCGCCTCGATCTGCTGCATGCCGGAAGGCACGTCCATCGCGGCCCCGACACGCGACGCAAGTGCATAATAGGCATCGCGTGAATTCGGATCGGTCGACGAGAACGTCATTGCGGCGAACACCGCTTCGTTCTGGACGATCCAGCGGATGCCTTCTTCGTTGGCGCGCGCGCCGTAATTGACCGTGATCGCGTCGTCCACCCGCGCCATGGCCGTGCTGCGCGCGTTGTCCGTGCCGGCATCGCCCAGATACCAGGAGATCGTATTCGCGGTCGTCCCGTCCGTCATCGCAGTCGCGGCATAGAACGGTGGCGCGCCAGCGATGCGCTGCGGCGGATTGGAGGCATCGGTGGCAAAAAAGTCGTTGCCGGCCTTCATCGCGGAAGCCGCTACCAGCTCGGTACCGCCGAGGCGTTGCAGCTCCGTATCGAGCGCCGCGGTTATGTTCGCGGCAGTATCGGCAGGCGTCGCGCCGATCGTGAATTCGCCATCGCCCGGAGGCGAGGCAGTCGTCGCGGTAAGCTCGATTGCGGTGCTGGTGCCGTCGGGCATCGCAAGCGAAATCCGCATGGCCCCGCCAGCCGGCGGATTGGACGCGCCAAGATCGATCGATAATGCCGCCGGCGCGGCGGAAGGTCCGGTGATCGTGGCACCGAAGCTCGACGTCGCTCCCGTGATCTTGAAACCGAACGGATGCGCGCCGTCTTCTTCCAGCGAGATGACGCTTCCTGCCGCCGCGTTGACCACGATCCGGCCGCGCTGATCCGCACCCTGATCCGCCTGCAGGCGTTCGCTGATGATCTGCTTGAGACCGGCTTGCGCACCCTCACCGTTTAGAATGCGGGACATAGTGTCCGTCGCTTTGGTATCGGTAGCGCGCCCCGAAAACAGATAACGCCCGCCCGCATCGGCATTGAGCAGGCTCAGCATTTCGCCGAGACGGCCGGCGGCGGAACGTTGGGCCGCGGTTTGTCCGTCCTGCACCAGCGCATAGTCGATCGGCGCGGTCAGGTCGGCGCGCGTCTCGTTTCGGATATCCCCGATGCGCTGAAGCGAAATGTTCATCAGCGACACGCGCGTTTCGAGATTTGTGGCATTCGACTGGAACACCGCGGTGCTGGAAAGCTGCGCGCGAAGATTGAGCACGAGGCCGGCGCCTAACCCAAGACCGCCATAGGTATCGGCCCGCTTGCCGGTGCCGAGCTGGCGCTGCAGATCCGATAGCTGGTCGCGCATCTGCGAGATCGTGCGCGCCGCCATCATGGTCGACAGGCTGGTCGAGGCAAGAGCGTTCATGCGATTAGACCCTCATCAGCAGGTCAAACATTTCCTTGACCGCCGTCATCACGCGCGCGTTGGCCGCATAGGCATTCTGAAGCGCAAGCAGACGTGCCATTTCCGAGTCGACATTGACGCTGGTGCTTTCGGCGAAACGGTCCTGCAACGAGTTCAGCACCACGTCCTGGCCTTCCTTCAGGCGCAGCGCGTTGTCGGTCGCCGTGCTCTGATAGGAAATGACCTGCTGGGCGAAATTCACCACCGATCCGGAGAAAGGCGTGCCGACGCCGCCGATACCCGTGCTTGCGGAATAGCTTTGATTGACGCCGGTGAGTTGCTGCCACAGAAAGTCCGGACGAGTGGAATCGCCGGGCAGCGTATTGGCATCGAGATTGACGAGGCCGGCCGAATTCGCGAGCAGGCTTGAATTGACCGCGATGCGCGAAGCGAAACCTAGCTTCTGCTGCACCCCGCCGCTCACGAGGTTGGAGTAAAGCGCGTTCGAGCTACCGTCGACGAAGAACGGCAGCGACGGATCTCCCGAGCCGATGACGCTCGTGGTGACGTTCGCGCTCAATGCGTCGATATTGACAAGATCGGGCGCACCGTCGTCGAGCACCCGCAGGATTGATCCACTAGGATTGTCGAACTGCACGTCGGGGCCGAGCGCAGCATTCAGCGCCGCGAGCGCCCCGGCGACACCGCCGGAAAAATCAATCCCGATCACCTGATCGTTGGGATCGGTGGTATGGGTATTGGAAAGCGGCAGCGACGACGGATCGTCCACCCGCACGATCGTTACGCGGTGGGTCGTTGGGCCCGCATTGTCGGTATAGGTCAGCGAAATCGAGTTGCCGTTCTGGAGCGACGCAAGATCGATCTCAAAGCCGCTTTGCGCGCCCGAGGTCGTCGCGGTGCTTCCGACCGTACGGCTGGAGAGCGACGTCGCAAGCGCATGAGCGATTTCGTCGAGCTGGGCCTGCGCTTTCACGAGGATATCGTCGCGCAGCTCGATCAGGCCCGCGATCTTGCCCGAGCGGATCGCGTTATCCGCAATCAGGTCGAGGGAAAAGCCGTTCGGCGCGACCAGCTTGATCGAACCAGTCCCTGAGAGCGACGGATCGCTGTTCCACGTCGATTGCGCACTCAGCGGCCGTTCGTCGAACGCGAGTTGAGAAGCCTGCATATCGAACAGGCTCATGCCGGCATTGGTGAAGATCGAAATCTGGTTCTTGCCGTTCGACGTGACCTGGATGTCGATCAGTCCCGCAAGCTCAAGCACGGCGTTGTCGCGTTTATCGAGCAACGCGCCGAGTTCCACGTCCTGGCCGCTGAGCGAGATGATCTGGTTCTGCGTACTCTCGATCGTTTTCAAGAGGTTGTTGACGCGATCAACCGCGTCAGCCAGTCCGCTTTCGGCCTGATTGCGCATCATCGTGACGTCGCTGGAAAGCGTATTCAGCTTCTGCGCCATGACCTGCGCGGCGTTCAGCACCGACTGCCGCGTTGCGACCGATTGCGGGTCGGCCGAAAGCGCCTGCAGCGAGTTGGTGAAGCCGTTGATAATGGTATCGAGCGCGCTGGCGGAGCCGGGCTCGCCATACATCTTGTCGATCTGCTGACGGAAGGTCGCGATGATATCGATATAGTTCGAACCGGCGAATTCCGTGCGCAGCTGCCGCTGCACATAGATGTCGAGTTCGCGATTGACGCCGCCGACCCGGACCCCGACGCCGCTGCCGCCGGCGGTCGCCGTTTCGAGCGATACGGTCTTGCGCGAATAGCCGGGCGTTTCGGCGTTAGCGACGTTGGTCGCGACGACGTTGATGCCGATCTGCGTCGCCCGGAGACCGCTTAGCGCCGACGATAATGCGCTTGTCAAACCCATCGCTTATTCGCCTTCATCGCTGCTAGCGGACCATATTGATGGTTTCTTGGAGCATCTGATCGGCTGTCGTGACGATGCGCGTATTCGCGGCGTAAGCCTGCTGCGTCACGATCAGCTTCGTGAATTCGTCCGCAATGTCGGTGTTGGAGCCTTCGAGCGAGCTGCCGACAATCGCGCCCGAGGCGCCCATGATCGGCGGACCCGAATCCGCCGTGGCTTCGAACGCGCCGCCGTCGAGCCGCTTCAGCGCATTCTCGCCTAGGAAACTGACGAGCGGGATCTCCGCGATGTCGATGGCGCGGCCGTTGGAATAGCTCGCGACGACACGACCCTTGTCGTTCACCGCGATCGAGGTCAGTTCGCCCGCTGCATAGCCGTTCTGGTCGAGCCTGTTCACTTTGACGACGCCGTTGGCATCCGCAAATTGCGTAATGCCGGACTGACCGTGAGAAAGCGTGACGTCGCCGATGGCGACACCGTTGATCGTGAGGCCTGTCAGCGTCACCGCAGGCACGTTCGGGGTCAGCACGCCGCTTGCGTCGAAGGTGTAGACCTGGCCCGAGTTGCGCCAGGCGACGTCGGTGTTCCCGGCGTTGGAATTCTCAAGATAGAACATTTCCCACGTATCGGTGCCGCCCGTGGCCGCGGAGTCGGTCTTCACCCAGCGCATCTGCACGTTCATCTCGTTGCCGAGTGAATCGTAAACCGTGATCGCGCCGCCGGCGATCGACTGTTCGAGAAAGGTCGTTACGTCGGCGCCTTCCACCGTACCGTCGCCGGCCGCGAGCGGGTCGGTATTGGCAAATGCCGTGGTCTGGATCAGTTCGCTGCCCGGCGTATCGGGCGCGGCGGTGTAAGCCTGGGTTCGCGGGAGGCTCGCGAGGTTTGCGCGATAGTCGATCACGGTCGTCGCCTGCGACGGCAGGAAGTCGTTGGTGAACTGCAATACCTCGGGCACGCTGCCGACCGGATTGCCGGTCACGGGATCGAGCGGCAGCGCCTTGAGATAGTAGCCGGACCCGTTGACGAGATAGCCGTCCTTGTCGAGTTCGAAGTCGCCGCGGCGGGTATAAAGATCGACGCCGACGAAAACCGGGTTGCCGTCCGGAAAGCTCGTCGGCTTCTGCACGACGAAATAGCCCTCGCCCTTGATCGCCATATAGGTGCTGACGCCGGCGGTCTGGATATCGCCCTGCACCGAGTTGGTCTGTCTCGACAGTGCAAGCACGCCGCCGGAGGACTGGCGGGTGGCGCTGGAGCTCGCGACCATGTCGGCGAAACTGGTGTCGACCCGCTTGAAGCCGGTCGTCTGCGAATTGGCGATGTTGCCGGAAATATTCTCGAGCGCGAAGGACTGCGCCTGCAGGCCGCCGACCGCGTTCGTCATTGCACCGAAGATACCCATAACTCTTCCTCCAGAAACCGGCCGCGCATGCGGGCCCCACAACCGATTGGCAACGGCCGTGCCAAATAGCGCCGGAGCAAGCCATTGATTTTGCTATATTTTTTATGCACCGGACGGCGACCGGAGGTGCAGTCTTTGCCGCCCCGGCAAGTTCTGCCGGGCGGAACGCGGCCCTGGCCGCTTGCCGCCATTCCCGCCTTGCCCCCGCTGGATGCGGTCAATAGGGTGCCGCGCCGTTGCAACTCTGGAGCCCGCAGGAATGCGTTTTCAAGGTACCAAGAATTACGTCGCGGCCGACGATCTGAAAGTCGCGGTCAATGCCGCGATCGCGCTCGAACGTCCGCTGCTGATCAAGGGCGAACCGGGTACCGGAAAAACCGTGCTCGCCGCGGAAGTCGCGCGCGCCATCAACGCGCCGCTGATCGAGTGGCATATTAAATCGACGACCAAGGCCGCGCAGGGACTTTATGAATACGATGCCGTCGCCCGGCTTCGCGACAGCCAGCTCGGCGACCCGCGCGTTTCCGATATCAAGAATTACATCAAGCGCGGCAAGCTATGGGATGCCTTCACCTCCGAACAGCGCCCGCTCCTCCTGATCGATGAAATCGACAAGGCCGACATCGAATTCCCGAACGATCTCCTGCAGGAGCTCGATCGGATGGAATTCCATGTTTACGAGACCGGCGAGACGATCAAGGCTGCAAAGCGTCCGATCATCGTGATCACGTCAAACAACGAGAAGGAACTGCCGGACGCGTTCCTGCGCCGCTGCTTCTTCCATTACATCCGCTTTCCCGACGCCGACACGATGAAAGCGATCGTCGAAGTGCATTTCCCCGGCATCAAGCAGCGTCTGGTCGCGGAAGCCTTGCGCATGTTCTACGAAATCCGCGAAGTGCCGGGACTGAAGAAGAAACCGTCGACCTCCGAACTGCTCGACTGGCTGAAACTCCTGATGGTCGAAGACATCGGCCCGGAGACGCTGCGCGAGCGCGATCCGAAGAAGCTGATTCCGCCGCTGCACGGCGCGCTGCTCAAGAACGAGCAGGACGTTCACCTGTTCGAGCGTCTCGCTTTTCTCGCGCGGCGGGAAAACTAGGCCGGGGCCTTCCGGCTCTTTCGCCGCATGTCGTCAAGCCGGTCGCGGATCTTGCGCGACCACCAGTTCGCCTGCGCGTAAGTGCGGCCGGCCCAGCCGCCGGCCCAGACCAGACCGAACGGGATAAAGAGCCGCCAGCGATCGTCCTTCTCGGCAATTGCCGAGGCGATCAGTTCTCCGGCCATTGCTGTCGTATTGAGACCCTGCCCGCCGAAGGCGCTTGCAATCCATGCGCCGGGCCTGAGCATGCCGATCTGCGGCATGCGATGAATGGAAAAGCCCATGATGCCGGTCCAGGCACTTTCCATCTCAACGCCTTCCAACTGCGGATAGACCGACTGCACTCGCCTGCCCAGCCAGCCGGCAAGATCCGCGGGCTGCTTCAGGTCGGTCGAAATGCCCGCACCCCACATCAGCCGGTCGCCGAGTACGCGGTAATAATTGAACGCATTGCGCTCATCCTGAATGCATCCCGGATAGCGGATTGCGTCCGCAAGTTTCCCGCCAAGCGGCCGGGTCACGCCGAGATAGGTCGCAACCGGCAAGATCGTGCGGGAGAGCCGCGGCAACCCGGCACCGGGAAAGGCGTTGGTGGCAAAGATGACCTGCTCGGCCCGGATTTTTCCGCGCGACGTCGTGACGATCTTCCGCACCCCGTCGAGATCCGCCGACAGCGCTGCCGTATTCTCGTAGATACGCCCACCGGCCTGCTCGATGCCTTCCGCAAGCGCAATCGCAAGATTGCGGGGATGGATGTGAAACGCTTCGGCATCCACCAATCCCTGATAATAGGCTTCCGTCCGCAAGACCTCGCGAAGTCTGGCCGTCGGCCAGTAGTCTAGTTCGTGCTCGAACTCCTTGCGGCACCATTCGGCCTGACGCTGCACATCATCGGCATCGTCGTCGACCGATGCACGCAGATAGCCAGGCGCAACCTGAACCCCGGGAAAATCCCGGGCGATTTCCTCGCGGACAATCTCGACGCCGATGCGCGACAAGCGATAAAGCTCCCGCGCGTGGTTCATCCCGACCCGCGCGACGAGCTTGGAAAGACTCTGGTTGAAGCCTGCGGAAACAAAACCGCCGTTTCTGCCGGACGCGCCGTTCGCTACGGTTTCGCGGTCGATCAGGACGACGTCCTTGTGTCGCTTTTGCAATGCACGCGCTGTCCACAGGCCCGCGAAGCCCGCGCCGATAACGCAAACCTCGGTATCGATATCATGGGCGAGTTGCGACCTTCCCGCGTAGGAAGATGACGTCGCCTCGTAATAGGTTTGTGTAAAGCTCATGAGACATCTTGCGGCGCGTAACTGCTGCACCTGATAGACCTAAGCCGGGCCGGCTGTCGAGGAAACCAAGAATGCGCCGATTGTTGCTTTTGCGTCATGCCAAATCCCACTGGCCTGAAGGCCTTGACGACTCCTTGCGCCCGCTCGCGGAGCGTGGAATTGCCGATGCCCCCGAAATGGGAAAGGCCATGGCGCGCGACGGGCTCGTTCCGGACCTCGCCCTGATTTCAACCGCCGTTCGCACCCGGCAGACATGGGAACTGCTTGCCCCGCAACTTCGCAAGGAGGTCGCGAGCAGACAGGAGCCCGGTCTTTACGGAGCGTCGGAGCAAACGCTGCTGGAATTCATTCGCTACGCCCCCGACGATGTCACGACGCTGCTGCTTTGCGCGCACAATCCCGGCATCGAACAACTCGCGCGCAGCTACGCAAAATCCGGCGACGCCGACGCCGTCCGTCGCATACATAAAAAGTATCCCACCTGCGGCCTCGCAGTGATCGAACTGCCGATCGATTCCTGGAAGAACGCCGCCCCGCCGGCGGGCCGCATCGAGATGTTCCTGACGCCGAAAATTCTCAGCTACTGACTAAGAGCGATCGGGCGGCGGCAGCACATCTCCCGGCAGATTCGCCGGATCATAGCGCCGGGGACGATTGCGCATCACGATCTGCCAGATCTGCCACATGAACCATGCGCCGATGAAGGCGATGACAGCCGTGACGCCAAAGTGTCCGCCAGCCACGCCCTGAAACACGACATAGGCCAGCGCGCCCAGCGTAAAGAGGCCAATGAGCAGCGACGGCCACCAGCGCCAGGCAGGCAGCCCCGCCTCGTAAACGCAGTTCGGATTGGCGGCCCCGACCCGGCGATGCAGTTCGCGCACGAAGCGTTCGTATTCCGCCCCCTGGTTCGCCATATCGATCAGCGACCGCGACGACACCGACTGAATGACAAGTTTCGGCGAATGCAGCGGCCAGATTTCGGCAATGAAGCGAGAGCTCGCCATGTTCGTCGGCTTATAGCCCAGACGGATGTGGCGGATCATGGGAT
>JAEZFA010000029.1 GCA_023417665.1 Pseudomonadota bacterium
AAAAAATGAACACGCCGAGCGCCAGCCGCTATCCGAAGGTTTACGAGCACTGGCAACGCGACCCGGAAGGGTTCTGGCGCGAAGCCGCGGAAGCGATCACCTGGTTTCAGAAGCCGAAAACCATTCTCGACCCCGAAGCCGGCGTGTACGGCCGCTGGTTTCCCGATGGCGTGATGAACACCTGCTATAACGCGGTCGACCGCCATGCCGAAGGCGGGCGTGGCGATCAGATCGCCTTCGCCTATGACAGTCCGGTCGCACAGACCAAACGCAACATCACCTACGCGGAGCTGCAGCGCGAAGTCTCCGCCTTCGGTGCGATCCTGCAGGATTTCGGCATCGAGAAAGGCGACCGCGTCGTCATCTACATGCCGATGATCCCGGAAGCGCTGATCGCGATGCTCGCCTGCGCGCGGATCGGCGCCGTTCATTCGGTGGTGTTTGGCGGCTTCGCCGCGAAGGAGCTTGCGACACGGCTCAACGACGCGAAACCGAAGCTCCTGCTCACTGCGAGCTGCGGCATCGAAGTTCAGCGCGTCGTTCCCTACAAGCCGCTGCTCGATGCCGCGATCGAACTCGCGGAATCGAAGCCGGAGGCCGTGATCCTGTTTCAGCGCCCGCAAGTGCAGGCGGAAATGAAAGCAGGCTGGGATTGGGACTGGGCCACGCTGCGCGAAGCCGCACTTGCGGGTGACCGGTCTTCCGAATGCGTGCCGGTGAAGGCGACCGACCCGCTTTACATTCTCTATACCTCCGGCACCACCGGCGTTCCCAAAGGCGTCGTGCGCGACAACGGCGGGCATGCCGTCGCGCTGAAATGGTCGATGGAGAACATGTACGGCATCAAGGAAGGCGAAGTCTGGTGGACTTCGTCCGATATCGGCTGGGTGGTCGGCCATTCCTACATCGTCTATGCGCCACTGCTGCACGGATGCACGTCGGTGGTTTACGAAGGCAAGCCGATCGGCACGCCGGACGCCGGCGCATTCTGGCGCGTCGCTTCCGAGCACAAGGCGGTAGCACTCTTCACCGCGCCCACGGCCTTCCGCGCAATCAAAAAGGAAGACCCCGAAGGCCGTCGCGTGAAGGACTACGACCTCTCGGCTTTTCGCACGCTCTTTCTCGCGGGCGAACGCGCCGACCCCGACACCGTGCAATGGTCGGAGAGAATACTGAACGTGCCGGTGATTGATCACTGGTGGCAGACCGAAAGCGGCTGGCCCATGGTCGGCAATCCGATGGGACTCGGGCAGTTGCCGGTGAAATACGGTTCACCGACCGTGCCGATGCCGGGCTATGACGTGCAGATCGTCGATGACGGCGGCAAGCAGCTTGAAAACGGCAAGATGGGCAACATCGTCGTGAAGCTGCCGCTGCCGCCGGGCTGCCTGCCGACGCTCTGGCAGCAGGACCGCAAGTTCAAAGACGCCTATCTCGAGGAGTTTCCGGGCTACTACAAAACCGCCGATGCCGGATACAAGGATGCGGACGGCTATCTCTACATCATGGGCCGCACCGACGACATCATCAACGTCGCGGGCCATCGCCTCTCCACCGGCGGCATGGAGGAAGTGCTTGCGTCGCACGCCGACGTCGCCGAATGCGCGGTGATCGGCGTTGCCGATGCCTTGAAGGGCGAAGTGCCGGTCGGCTTCGTCGTGCTGAAAGCCGGCGTGAACAAGCCGCATGAGCAGATCGAACGGGAAATCGTGGCGCTGGTGCGCGAGAAGATCGGCCCGGTCGCAGCCTTCAAGAACACCCTCGTGATCAGCCGGCTGCCGAAAACCCGTTCGGGCAAGATCGTGCGCGGCACCATGAAAAAGATCGCGGACAAGGAACCGTGGAACATGCCCGCGACCATTGACGATCCGGCAACGCTGGACGAGATCAAGACGGCACTGCAAAGCAAGGGAATGGCAAGCTGATGAGCAATCGTCCGAACCCGGTAAAAGCCGCGCCCGAAACCTTCAAGCTGATGAAGGCGCTCTCGGATCACACGCAAAGCAGCGGCATCGACAAGAGCCTGCTCGAACTCGTGAAAATCCGCGCGTCGCAGATCAACGGCTGCGCCTTCTGTCTCGACATGCATGCGGCGGCGGCGCGCAAGCTTGGCGAGACCGACGAACGGCTGCTCATGCTCGCGGTCTGGCCGGAAGCAGGCCTCTTCAGCGAGCGCGAGAAAGCAGCACTCGCCTGGGCCGAAGCACTCACGATGATCGCAGAAACGCAGATACCGGACGAGCTTTACGAGGCGACCCGCGCGCATTTCTCCGAACAGGAAATCGTCGACCTGAGCTGGGCGATTACCGTCATCAATGGCTGGAACCGGATGATGGGCGCCTTCGAAGTACCGCCGATGCGAGCGCTGAAATGAGCAGGTTGCAGGATCGCGTTGCCCTTGTTACCGGCGCCGCGCGCGGCATCGGCCTTGCGATCGCCACGCGCTTTATCGAAGACGGCGCCAAGGTCGTGCTTTCCGACATCGACGAGAAGACCGGAGCCGCGGCGGCGAGGAAGCTCGGCGCAAACGCGCATTTCATCGCGGCCGATGTCGGTGACGCCGGCAGCGTCAGCGCACTGATCGAGGCGACGGTCGAAAAATTCGGCGCGCTCGACATTCTCGTGAACAATGCCGGCATCATCCATACCGCCGATTTTCTCGACATCTCCGAGGCCGACTTCGACCGCGTGCTGCGCGTGAACCTGAAAGGCTCGTTCCTCGCCGGGCAGGCCGCGGCAAGGCAAATGGTGACGCAGGCAAAAGCCGGGCGAAAGCCCGGCGCCGTCATCAACATGTCCTCGGTGAATTCGGTCGTCGCGATCCCGAACCAGGTGCCCTATTCGGTCTCGAAAGGCGGCGTACAGCAACTGACGAAAGTCATGGCGCTGTCGCTCGCGCCCTATGGCATTCGCGTCAACGCGATCGGGCCGGGTTCGATCGCGACCGAAATTCTCGCAGGAATCGCGACCGACAAGGCGGCCAAGAAGCGTCTGCTTTCCCGCACGCCTTTGCAGCGGGTCGGCGGACCGGAGGAAATCGCAAGTGTCGCCGCGTTCCTCGCTTCCGATGACGCAAGCTACGTTACCGGCGAAACCATTTTCCCCGATGGCGGGCGGCTTGCGCTGAATTACATCGTCGATGTGAAAGACGAGGCGCTCGACTGACGCGAAAAAGAAAAAGGCCGGGGACAAACCCCGGCCTTTTCGTGTCGATAGCGCGAAAACTTATTCGCTTTCGCTGCGCTTGAGGCCGCCGAGCTTGGCGAACACCGAGTCCGCATCAATCGACTGCTTGCGATCGTCGATCGGCTGATCCGCATCCGGCTCCGGCTGCGCGGTGGTCTGTTCGGCCGGCAGCAGCGTGCGCGACGGCTCGGCCGCCTCGACCACGCGGCCCTTGGAGGCGCGGCGCACTTCGTTGTCGAGATCGATCTGCGAGCACAGGCCGAGCATCACCGGATCGCGCGCGACCAGGTTCGCCGAATTCCAGTGCTTGCGCTCGCGCACGGACTGGATCGTCGATTTCGTGGTGCCGACGAGGCGCATGATCTGCGCGTCTTTGAGTTCGGGATGGTTCTTCACGAGCCAAAGGATCGCGTCCGGGCGGTCCTGCCGCTTGGACACCGGCGTATAGCGCGGGCCCTTTTTCGACTTCGGCTCCGGCAGCCGCACCTTGGCGTCGGCCATGGCGAGCTTGTGGTTCGGATCGGCGATCGCCGCATCCAGCTCCTCGCGGGTCAACTGACCGGAGGCCACCGGATCGAGCCCCTTGATGCCCTGCGCGACCTCGCCATCGGCGATGCCTTTGACCTCGAGCGGATGCAGTTTGCAGAAATCCGCAATCTGCTCGAAGGAGAGCGAGGTATTGTCGACCAGCCAAACGGCGGTCGCTTTGGGCATTAACGGCACATGCGACATGATTTTTCGCGCCTCTAACGCGTCAACAATCGTCATCCGGGTACGGTTTCGCGAGTGCCGCCGCCATTTTTCGATAGCGGAGCCTCGGTAACGTTCGTGATGACCGGGGTGGCGCCTATATAGGGGGGAGCCCCGTCCAAATCAACGACAGGATGGGGTAAAGGTTGACTTGCGCCCCGGCGCTCGCGATCAAGGCCCCGAAAGGCTTGAAAACTATGGCTGTTTCGCCCGGTTCCACCCTGCCCCGGCTCCGCGTGCTGCTTTGCGCGCCGCGCGGCTTTTGCGCGGGCGTGGTGCGGGCAATCGACGCGGTGGAGCAGGCGCTGCGCAAATACGGCCCCCCCGTCTACGTCCGCCACGAGATCGTGCACAACAAGTATGTCGTCGAAAGCCTGCGCCGGAAGGGCGCGATCTTCGTCGAGGAACTGACCCAGGTGCCCGACGGCGACCGCCCGGTGATTTTCTCCGCCCACGGCGTCCCGAAATCGGTGCCCGGCGAAGCTGCAGCGCGCAACCTCTTCGCGATCGACGCGACCTGCCCGCTCGTCACCAAGGTGCATCGCGAGGCGATCGTGCATGCCAAGCGCGGCCGCGAAATTCTTTTGATCGGACACGCCGGCCATCCCGAGACCATCGGCACCATGGGCCAGCTTCCCGCCGGCATCGTAACTTTGATCGAAACCGCGGAAGACGCGCGGCGAATTCAGCCGAAGGATCCCGAGGCACTCGCCTATGTCACCCAGACCACGCTGTCGGTCGATGACACCGCGGAAATGGTTTCGATCCTGAAGGAGCGCTTTCCCGCGATCACCGGCCCGCACAAGGAAGACATCTGCTACGCGACCACCAACCGGCAGGAAGCGGTGAAGAACGTCGCGCCGCAGGTTGAAGCGATGATCGTGGTCGGTGCGCCGAACTCCTCGAACTCACAGCGGCTGCGCGAAGTGGCGGAGCGTTCGGGCTGCAAGGCTACCGCGCTCGTGCAGCGCGCCGACGACATCGACTGGAGCGTGTTCGGCAGCATTGCGAGTCTCGGCATCACCGCCGGCGCCTCCGCGCCGGAAGTGCTGGTCGAGGAAATCATCGACGCCTTCTCGAAGCGCTATACGGTGGAAGTCGATACCTATGCCGGCCCGCAGGAAGATGTCTTCTTCCCGCTGCCGCGCGAATTGCGCGACACCGCGGCGGAGTGATCGCGTGGCCGTCTATACCGAAGTCAATGACGACGAACTTGCGGCATTTCTCGCCGGCTACGACCTCGGCGAAATGATGTCCTTCAAGGGCATCGCCGAAGGCGTCGAGAACTCCAACTTCCTCCTGCACACGCGGAAGGGATATTTCATCCTTACGCTGTTCGAGAAGCGCGTCGATCCGAAGAACCTGCCGTTCTTCATCGGCCTGATGCAGCACCTCGCGTCGCGCGGATTGAATTGTCCGCAGCCGGTCAAGAACAGGAACGGCAGCGCGCTCGGCGAGCTTGCCGGCCGTCCCGCGACGATCGTCACTTTTCTCGAAGGCATATCGGTGCGGCGCCCGAACAATACGCATTGCGCCGGGCTCGGCGCAGCGATGGCGCAGTTTCATAACGCCGGCGAAGGATTCTCCATCCGCCGCGAGAACGCGCTTGGACCGGAGGGCTGGCAGAAGCTCGCTGCACAATGCGGCCCGCGCGCCGATGAGGTTGCATCCGGGCTTTCCTCGCTGATCTCGGAGGAGGTCGCGCATCTTTCCGCGCACTGGCCTCGGGACTTGCCGGCGGGCGTGATCCACGCCGATCTCTTTCCGGACAACGTCTTCTTTCTCGGCGACAAGCTTTCCGGCCTGATCGACTTCTATTTCGCCTGCAACGATTTCTACGCCTATGACATCGCGATCTGCCTGAACGCCTGGTGCTTCGAAATCGACGGTTCGTTCAATGTCACCAAGGGCAAGGCGCTGCTTTCGAACTACAACGCGGTGCGGGCGCTTTCGCGAGACGAGATCGAGGCGCTGCCTTTGCTCGCGCGCGGCGCGGCACTGCGCTTCCTGCTCACCCGCACTTTCGACTGGCTGAACGTGCCGCCCGGCGCCCTCGTGCGCCCCAAGGATCCGAAGGAATACATGAAGAAGCTGCAATTCCACCGCCGCATCGAACGCGCGCAGGACTACGGACTCGCGGCATGAGCGACCGCGTGAAGATTCATTCCGACGGCGCCTGCTCGGGAAATCCCGGGCCCGGAGGCTGGGGCGCGATCGTGGAACACAACGGCACGCGGGCCGAACTGAAAGGCGGCGAGCAGCTTACGACCAACAACCGCATGGAACTGATGGCCGCGATCATGGCGCTGGAATCGCTGCCGGCGAAGTGCGAAGCCGACATCTACACCGACTCACAAT
>JAEZFA010000030.1 GCA_023417665.1 Pseudomonadota bacterium
ACCATCACCACCGCGAGAAAGAAGATGACGCCGGTGCCGGCCCCGCCGCCCGCGCGCAGCGACACCAGCAGGTCGCGATGAAGAACGGCGAACAGCGCGCGCGTCATGCGGCCGCCTTCGCGCCGACGGCGAGTTCGCGCGTCGGCGTCACCGCGAGCGTGCCGTGGCTCGCCATGGCGATCATGCCGCCCTCCGCGCGATGCGCGGCGATCAGTGCCAGCAACGTCTCGCGCCCTTCCGTGTCGAGTGCGGTATCGGGCTCGTCGAGCAGCCAGACCGCGCGCCGCACGGCGACCAGCCGCGCCAGCGCGAGCCGCCGCTTCTGTCCGGCCGAAAGCACGCGGGCGGGCAGATGCATGAGCGCGCCGAGCTTCAGCCGGCCGAGCGTTGCCTCGACGGGCGCCGCGGCACGGCCATAGAGCGCGCACCAGAAGTCGAGATTCTCCCGCACCGTGAGCGCTTCCTTGATCGCCGCGGCATGGCCGAGAAAGTGGATTTCTTCCGCGCGGTCAAAGCCGTCGAAGCCGATCTCCCCGCCATCGAGCGGCAAGAGGCCCGCGATCTGGCGCAAAAGCGAGGTCTTGCCCGCGCCGTTCGGCCCGGTCAGCACCAGCAATTCGCCGCGGGCGAGCGAAAAGGACAGCCCGTCATAGAGCGTCCTTCCGCCGCGAATGCAGGAAATGGCGTTCGCGGTCAGGCGCATGCGACCGCCGCGGCTTCATGCCCGCGATATCGACGAAGGATAAGAAACCGCTCCATTGCCCTTGTTCCGAATAGTTCTATAAAGCGCCATATCAGCCTTGGCACCGGACGAGAAACGCCGCCGGCCGGTACGGGCCCTAACCCTGAACCAGCGGGAAATCGCCGTGATCTCCTCACTCGACAGCTTCAAGTGCCGCCGTACCCTCAAGGTCGGAACCAAGACCTATGTTTATTACGACCTGAAGGTCGCCGAGAAGAACGGCCTCAAGGGCGCCTCCCGGCTGCCCTTCTCGCTCAAGGTGCTTCTGGAGAACCTGATTCGCTTCGAAGACGGCCGCACCGTCACCAAGGACGACATCATCGCGCTCTCCAAGTGGACCAAGGCGCGCAAGTCGAACCGCGAAATCGCCTTCCGCCCGGCGCGCGTGCTCATGCAGGACTTCACCGGTGTTCCTGCGGTGGTGGATCTCGCCGCCATGCGCGACGCGATGAAGTCGCTCGGCGGCGAGCCGAAGAAGATCAATCCGCTGGTTCCGGTCGATCTCGTGATCGACCATTCGGTGATCGTGGATCATTTCGGCACGGCGAAGGCCTTCAAGCAGAACGTCGATCTCGAATACGAGCGCAACGGCGAGCGCTACAAGTTCCTCAAATGGGGCCAGCTTGCCTTCGACAATTTCCGCGTGGTGCCGCCGGGCACCGGCATCTGCCATCAGGTCAATCTTGAATATCTTGCCCAGACGGTCTGGACCATGAAGGACCAGATGGTCGACCTGAAATCGGGCAAGATCAGCGACGTCGAAGGCGCCTATCCCGACACGCTGGTCGGCACCGACAGCCATACCACCATGGTCAACGGCCTTGCCGTGCTCGGCTGGGGTGTCGGCGGTATCGAGGCGGAAGCCGCAATGCTCGGCCAGCCGATCTCCATGCTCATCCCCGAAGTGATCGGCTTCAAGCTCTCGGGCAAACTGAAAAGCGGCGTCACCGCGACCGATCTCGTGCTCACAGTCACCGAGATGCTGCGCAAGAAGGGCGTGGTCGGCAAGTTCGTCGAATTTTACGGCCCCGGTCTCGGCTCGCTTTCGCTCGAGGACCGCGCCACCATCGGCAACATGGCGCCGGAATACGGCGCGACCTGCGGCTTCTTCCCGGTCGACGAGGAAGCCGTGCGCTATCTTTCGGAAACCGCACGCGACAAGAACCGCGTGAAGCTGGTCGAAGCCTATGCCAAGGCGCAGGGCATGTGGCGCAAGAAGTCCACGCCGGATCCGGTCTTCACCGCGAAGCTCGCGCTGGATCTTGCCAAGGTCGAGCCTTCGCTCGCCGGCCCGAAGCGCCCGCAGGATCGCGTGGCGCTTGCCAAGACCAGGGCCGGCTTCCTCGCCTCGCTTACCGGCGAGTTCAAGAAGACCGAAGACGTCGCCAGCCGCTATCACGTCGAAGGCAAGAATTTCGACATGGGCCACGGCGATGTCGTCATTGCCGCGATCACTTCCTGCACCAACACCTCCAATCCGAGCGTGATGATCGGCGCGGGCCTGCTCGCCCGCAAGGCGGTGAAACTCGGCCTGAAGGCCAAGCCCTGGGTGAAGACGTCGCTCGCGCCGGGCTCGCAGGTGGTCGGCGAGTATCTCCAGAAGGCCGGCTTGCAGAGAGACCTCAACGCGCTCGGCTTCAATCTCGTCGGCTTCGGCTGCACCACCTGCATCGGCAATTCCGGCCCGCTGCCGGAAGAAATCTCCAAGACCATCAACGACAAGGATCTCGTGGCCGCGGCCGTGCTCTCGGGCAACCGCAACTTCGAAGGCCGCGTGAACCCGGACGTGCGCGCAAACTATCTCGCGTCGCCGCCGCTGGTCGTCGCTTATGCGCTGGCCGGCTCGATGCAGATCGATCTGGCCAAGGACCCGATCGGCACCGGCAAGAACGGCAAGAAAGTTTATCTCAAGGACATCTGGCCGAGCCCGAAGGAAATCGCGACCTTCATCCGCCGTTCGATCTCGAAGAAGATCTTCGAGAAGAAATATGCCGACGTCTTCAAGGGCGACAAATACTGGCAGGCGATCAAGGTCACGCCGACCGATACCTATGACTGGGACAACAACTCGACCTATGTGCAGAACCCGCCTTACTTCTCGCACATGTCCCGCACCCCGGAAGCGATCACCGACATCGACAATGCGCGCGTGATCGGCCTGTTCCTCGATTCGATCACGACCGACCACATCTCGCCCGCGGGCAACATCCGCGCGGCCTCGCCTGCCGGCGAGTACCTGCAGGCGCATCAGGTGCGGGTGCAGGACTTCAATCAGTACGGC
>JAEZFA010000093.1 GCA_023417665.1 Pseudomonadota bacterium
GCCGTAATCGAACTGATGACCGATCCCGAGCAGGTCTCGACCGGCACCACGATCAGCGCGCTGCGCGCGGCAAAACGCCCCTGATTCCGCCCCCGGCCGCCGGTTTTCCGGTGCCGGGCGGGATTCAAGTTTGTCCGTTTCGTGACATCGGGCGGGGCCGGGGCGGCCTGCCGTTGAACGGCCCGGGTTCGCACTTACGTCCGGATGGAGTAGCGCTTGGCGCTCTGCTAGGCATGTGCGCTCGCCGGATGGGGGTCCGGCCAAGAATATAAGGGAAGGTATGCGTCAGGGCCTGAAGAACTTTTCCACCTGGTTCGAAAAGCACATTGGCTGGCACCGCGTGGGGCTTGCCGTCGGTGTGATCGTTTTCTCGATCGCAGCCTTCGTGCTCTATCGAATCCTGCGCAACATCAGCCTTGCCGAGGTCGGCACCGCGCTTTCCAACGTGACCTGGACACAGCTTGCGTTGGCCGGCCTCTTCGTCGCGCTCGCGTACCTGACGCTGACTTTTTATGATTACTTCGCGCTGAAAACGATCGGCCGCCACGAGGTGCCCTATCACATCGCGGCCATCGGCGGCTTCACGAGCTATTCCATCGGACACAATGTCGGCTTCACCGCCTTCTCGGGCGGTGCCGTGCGCTACCGGATTTATTCCGCGTCGAGCGGCTTGTCCGCGATCGAAGTTGCGAAACTCTGCTTCATTGCCGGGCTGACGTTCTGGCTCGGCAATATCGCCGTGCTCGGCATCGGCATGACAATCCATCCCGAAGCCGCCTCGATGGTCGATCAACTGCCGCCGCCGGTGAACCGGGTGCTCGGCATCGCCTTGCTGACGGGCCTCGCGGTCTACACTTATTGGGTGAGCGTGAAGCCGCGCGTGATCGGCCGCTCCAACTGGAGCGTGACCTTGCCGGCAGGCAGGCTCACGATCCTGCAGATCGCGATCGGCATCGTCGACCTGACCTGCTGCGCGCTCGCCATGTACGTGCTGATGCCGGCGAGCCCCGAGATAGACTTCATCTCGCTCGCGGTGATCTTCGTGTCCTCGACGCTGCTCGGTTTCGCCAGCCACTCGCCCGGCGGGCTTGGCGTGTTCGACGCGGCCATGCTGATCGCGCTGCCGCAATTCGCGCCCGAGCAGTTGCTTGCTTCGCTGCTGTTGTTCCGGCTCTTTTACTTCATCACGCCCTTCGCGATCTCGCTCATCGTCATCGCGATCCGCGAACTCGTGCTCGACATCAAGCCGCCGGTCGAAAAGCCGGATGCGCATGACGTAAATGCGTCGAAATTCGTGGAGAAAGCCGCGGCGGAAACCGCTGCGAAAGAGAAAGCATGAAACGCCTCGCGGCAATTGCCGTTCTTCTTTCCGCGCTCTGCGCGAGCGGTTCTCAGGCGCAGCCAGAGCAGGATCGCCGCGAACTGATGACGCTTTATTTTGCGTCCATGGCAGCCGACCGCTGCGACTTTGCGCTGACCGAGGAAGAAGCCGACAAGCTCGTCCGCGGTGCGAACGAACTGCAGAAAAAGCTGAAGCTCACCGACGAAGCCGCCGACATCCTCTACGAAGAAGTCGAGACGCGCTTCGAAAAAACCTTGCCCGATGCCTGCAAGCCCGAGGGCGAGGCCGCAAAGACCTACGCCGAAGTGCTCGCGCGTATCCGCAAGGGCAAATAGCGCACGGGAAAATAGTTAGAGCGGCGAAAGCCCCGGAATGCCTTTCAGGCCCTTCGGCAACTTGATGATGTTGAGGTCGGATGGCGGCTCGAGTTCGGATGTTTTCTGCGGCTCGCGCTTGAGCTCTGTCACCTCGAACACGGTCTTGCGCTTGCCGTCGATCGTGACCTGCGTGCGCAGCGCGATGTTGTCGTCGGTGAGGCAGGCTTCGGCATCCTGATCGGCAGCGGTGACCTTCCAGATCGTGCAGGTTTCGCCGGCCACCGTCGCGGTGCCGTGACGGGTGCCTTCGCCGGTGATCTGGCCGAAAGTTGCGTCGTCGCCGAACCCGACTTCCATTGCCGTGCCCTGCGCGCCGGGTATCGGCAGCAACAGCACCATGCGCTTGCCGGGCAGGTCGATGAAGCCGACCGCGGGGTCCTTGAATTGCGGCATCTGCATCTCGATCCTCATCTTGCCGTTCGAATGGCGGAGCAGGAGCGTGCCGTCGTTGAAGAGTTTGGCGCGCGCCGAGAAGTCGATTTTCGGCAGCGGCACCGGCTCTGCGGCCGCACCGTAACTCCAGCTCATTGCCAGAATGCCCGCCGCAGCAATCCGTCCGAACATGGGCCGATCCTTTCCCTGAATGGAGCCGCATGGCTAGCATGGCGTGGGCTGGCCAGCCATTCACGACTGCGTATTTTGCCGCTCAGCCGTGGCCGCGCTACACAAGGCGCGCGATGAGCGACAGTTCCTATTACACGACGCTGCCGGGCGAGGGGCTCGAGCGCGGGCTCGACCCGAAGCTCATTGCGCTGGTCTGCGCCTATCCGGAGCCGACGCTGCTGCTCAATCCGGGCGGTATTGTGCTCGGGAGCAATTCCGCAGCCGAAACCATGCTCGGCCGCATGCGGGTCGGCACGCCGATCTCGCTGACCTTGCGCGCGCCGGAAGTGATCGAAGCCGTGCGCGAAGCCGGCATTTCCGGCGCGTCCGGTGTTGCGGGCTTCAGCCTGCGCGTGCCGGTGGAGCGCGCCTATGAGGCGCATATCCTGCCGATCCGCTTCGACAGCGGCATCACCTCCGGCCCGCCCGATCTGGTGATGCTGGTGTTCCGCGATCTGACGCAGGCCATGCGCGTCGATCAGATGCGCGCGGATTTCGTCGCCAATGCGAGCCACGAATTGCGGACGCCGCTTGCGTCCGTCACCGGCTTCATCGACACCCTGCGGGGGCCGGCGCGCGACGATCCGGCCATGCGCGAGAAGTTTCTCGGCATCATGAGCGAACAGGCGCGGCGCATGTCGCGGCTGATCGACGATCTGCTTTCGCTCTCGCGCATCGAAATGAACGTCCACCGCCTGCCGGAGACGCCGGTCGATCTCGTGCCGCTCGCCGCCCATGTGCGCGACTCGCTCTCGCCGCTCGCGCGCGATCGCGGCGTCGAAATCGTGCTCGAGCTGCCGTCATCGCCGGTGATCGTCCGCGGCGAGCGCGACGACCTGATCCGGCTGATCGAGAATCTCGTCGAGAACGCGCTGAAATACGGCGCCGGCGGCAAGCGCGTGGAGCTCGCGCTGCGCGTCGAGGGCGCGGACGCAATCCTCTCGGTTCGCGATTTCGGCCCAGGCATCGCGCCCGAGCATCTGCCGCGGCTGACCGAGCGCTTCTATCGCATCGATGCCGCCCATAGCCGCGAGCAGGGCGGCACCGGCCTCGGCCTTGCGATTGTAAAGCACATCGCGGCACGCCATCGCGCGCGTCTGAGCGTCGAAAGCGAGGTCGGAAACGGCGCGACCTTCGCGGTGCGCTTTGCGTTATCCACCGGCTGATTGCCGGTAATCTCACGCATTTTCAACGGCTTGCACTGTCATCCAGCCGTCATGCCGGCGTCATAGAAGCGAAATGCAGGGGCCATAGGAGTCCCCCGTCCGGTTCATTCGGAAAAGGCAGCGGGGCTGCCGCCCGGACGGAAGTGTTCACAGGAAGGAGTAGATCTCCGTGAAACATACGAAATTCGCTCTTCGCGCGGCTCTCGCGCTCACCGGTGCGGCGTTTGCCGGCCAGGTTTTTGCCGCCGACATCTCGGGTGCCGGCGCGAGCTTCCCCTATCCGGTCTATGCAAAATGGGCCGACAGCTACAAGAAAGCCGCCAACGTCAACCTGAACTACCAGTCGATCGGTTCGGGCGGCGGCATCAAGCAGATCATCGCCAAGACCGTTACCTTCGGCGCCACCGATGCGCCGATGAAGGAAGCCGATCTCGAGAAGCACGGCCTCGTGCAGTTTCCGACCGTGATCGGCGGCGTCGTGCCGGTCGTGAATCTCGACGGCATCAAGCCGGGGCAGGTCAAGCTCGACGGTCCGACGCTTGCGAAAATCTTCCTTGGCGAAATCAAGACCTGGAATGACGCGGCGATCGCCAAGCTCAATCCCGGCGTGAACCTGCCCGCGACAGCGATCGCGATTGTGCACCGCTCCGACGGTTCGGGCACCACGTTCCTCTTCACCAACTACCTCGGCAAGGTGAGCAAGGACTGGGACGACAAGGTCGGCGTTTCGACGGCCGTGAAGTGGCCGGCCGGCATCGGCGCCAAGGGCAATGAAGGCGTTGCCAACACCGTTGCACAGACGCGCGGCGCGATCGGCTACGTTGAATATGCCTATGCCAAGCAGAACAAGCTGACGCATCTCAACATGCTCAACAAGAACGGCAAGACCGTTGAGCCGAGCATCGCTGCCTTCCAGGCCGCCGCTGCCGACGCCGACTGGTCCAAGGCCAAGGGCTTCAACGTCATCCTGACCGATCAGCCCGGCGACAAGACCTGGCCGATCGCCGGCGCCACCTTCATCCTGATCCACAAGCAGCCGGCCAACGCGGCCGCCGCCACCGAAGCGCTCAAGTTCTTCGACTGGGCATACAAGAACGGTGCGAAGGAAGCCGAAGCACTCGACTATGTGCCGCTTCCGGATGCCACGATCGCGCTCATCCGCAAGGAATGGGACAACATCAAGGGCGCCGACGGCAAGCCGCTCTACAATCAGGGCTCGTAACGCGGAAGCCGCGTTTGAACCCAGAAAACAATGGCATGCGGGCGCCGTCCCCCGCTCCCGCCTCACCG
>JAEZFA010000104.1 GCA_023417665.1 Pseudomonadota bacterium
GCATCGGCACCGAGCACGAGAAGTTCCCGTTCTACCGCGCGGGCCTCGCGCCCGTTCCCTATGAGGGCCGCGGCGAGGCCGGCGGCATCCGCCACCTGCTCGAAGGCATGCAGGAGCGCACCGGCTGGGATCCGATCCTCGACGACGGCCACATCATCGGCCTCGCCGGTCCGGACGGGGGCGGGGCGATCTCGCTCGAGCCGGGCGGGCAGTTCGAGCTCTCCGGCGCGCCGCTCGCCGACATCCACGCCACCGCCGGCGAACTGGAACGCCACCTCGCCGATGCCAGGGCCGTCGCCGAGCCGCACGGCATCGGCTTCCTGCCGCTGGGCCATTCGCCGCTGTGGAGCCGCGCCGAGACGCCGGTCATGCCCAAGGGGCGCTACCGGATCATGGCGAACTACATGCCGAAGGTCGGCACCCGCGGCCTCGACATGATGTTCCGCACCTGCACCGTGCAGGCCAATCTCGATTTTTCGAGCGAAGCCGACATGGTGAAGAAGCTTCGTGTCTCGCTGGCGTTGCAGCCGATTGCGACCGCGCTGTTTGCGAACTCGCCTTTCACCGAAGGCCGGCCGAACGGATTTCTGTCGTTCCGCTCGCATATCTGGGAAGACACCGATAACGCGCGTTCCGGCATGCTGCCGTTCGCGTTCGAGGACGGCATGAGCTACGAGCGCTACGTCGATTATGCGCTCGACGTGCCGATGTATTTCATCAAGCGCGGCAACGACTATATCGACGTCGCCGGCTCGTCGTTCCGCGACCTGCTTGCCGGCAGGCATCCTGCCGTGCCCGGCGAGCGCGCCTCGATTTCGGACTGGGCCAATCACCTGAGCACGATTTTTCCGGAAGTGCGGCTCAAGCGCTATCTGGAAATGCGCGGCGCCGATGCCGGCCCATGGAAAAATCTCTGCGCGCTGCCCGCCTTGTGGGTCGGCATTCTCTACGACGAGACGTCGCTCGATGCGGCATGGGACCTTGCGAAAGGCTGGAGCGAAGCCGAACGCGAACAGTTGCGCGCGGATGTTCCGAGGCTTGCGCTGAACGCGAAGATCGGTGGACGCAGCGTGCGGGAGATCGCACGCGAAGTGCTCGCGTTGTCGCGCAACGGCCTCGTGCGGCGCAAACGCCAATTGTATGACGGGCGCGACGAATCCGATTTTCTCGAGCCTCTGGAAACCATCGTCGAGCGCGGCACCACGCCGGCCGAGGAACTTCTGAAGCTCTATCACAGCACCTGGGGTGAATCGGTCGATCCCGCCTTCGAACTGCTCGCTTATTAGCGCCGCATGAAGAACCAGCCGAACGGCGCAATGACCGCCGCCGACTACGCGCTGTATGTCACGGTGGTGCTGACATGGGGCGCGGCCTGGCTGCCGCTGCGGTTGCAACTCGGCGTGGTTTCACCGGAGGTTTCCGCCGTCTGGCGCTTTCTCATCGGCGGCGTGATCGTGTTCGGCTGGCTGATCGCGGTGAAGGGAAGGGTGCGCTTCCCGTTCTCCGATCATCTGCGCTTCATGGTGCTCGGTGCGACCATGTTTTCCTTCAACTTCCTCTCCGCCTATTACGCGGGCTACCACCTGAACGGCGGATTGCTCGCGATCATTTTCTCGCTCACCGCCGTCATCAATCCGGTCTACGCGGCATTGCTCGGCCGCGGCGGCCTGAATGTTCGCGTGGTGGTCGGCGCACTGATCGGTGTCGCCGGCGTGGTGCTTTTATTCGGACCGAAACTGATCGCCGCGGACGCGGAGCCCGGCATGCTGGTCGGCGTGCTACTGATGCTGCTTTCCATTCTCATTTTCTCGACCGGCAACATGTTCTCGGCCGCCTTTCAGGCGCGCGGGCTGCCGGTGCTTTCAGCCAATGCCTGGTCGGTGCTCTACGGCACGCTGTTCCTCGCGCTGGTCGCGCTGGTGAACGGGCAGGAATTTATCGTCGAATGGACGCCGCGTTATGTGCTGTCGATCCTGTGGCTCGCAGTCGCGGGCACGGCGATCGGCTTCTTTGCCTATGTGACGTTGATCGGCCGCATCGGCACCGGCCGCACCGGCTATGTCACGGTGCTGATGCCGGTGGTCGCGCTGATCCTGTCCACTTTCTTCGAAGGCTATGTCTGGACGTTTTATGCGCTACTCGGGGTAGCGCTCGTGCTGGTCGGCAACGCGATCGTGCTGTCGGCGCCCCGCCGCGTGCCGTGAAACGCCTCGTGGAAAATTACGGCGCCTTGTCGAGCCGGTCATAGCCGGCGCTGAAGCCCGCGAGGCTCAACGGCACGCCGATGCCTTCTTCCGGCGTCTGGTAGATCAGAAACAGGGCCGTGCGGCCGGCCTTGAGCTGGCCGATCAGCTTTTCATCCAGATAGACCTCCGAGACGCATCCGTTCGGCAGGCAGCGGACGAAGGCGGCGCTGCCGATGTCGGTCTGGTCCACCCGCAGGCCGAGGCCCTTGGGGATCAGCACCCCGAGCGGAACCAGCACGCGCATGATCCGGTTCTTGCCGTCCGCGGTCTTCAGGATGATGACCGTGAGCCCGACATTGGGCCGGTCTTCGGCGGTTACGCTCTGGACCAGCGCGCATTGCTCGCCCGGCGCCCCGGGCGCGGTCTCGCAGCGGATCTGCCAGTCGTTATGCACCGACCGCACCGTGCCGTGCTGGGCCGAGACAGCCGTCGGCCCCAGGGCCGCTCCCAAGGCCGCTGCCAGAAAGCCCACCAGGGACACTGCCGCTGCGCGAGCAAGAAGTCGCGCGTCGAAAATTCTTCGCATCCGCCTCTCCCGGGGTCGAATCGCTTCGGCCCAATCGTCCGCCCGTGGTCAGAAGCGGGTACATCGCTGTCAGCGCATGTCAAGAATAGGGCCTGATCGAGCCGCTTGACGGGAAGCCGTTGCGGCAATTCCGGGAGTATGGTTCATCTGCCCGGGCAGACCGGCAAATGGGTGGTTTGCGGCGCAAAAGGCCGCAGAACGCGCGGCAATGAGCCGCCTCGGAGCCCGTTCCGGGATACCGATGTCCGGTGATAGTTTGCGTGATGGATTCTGGGCCGCATGGTGGTCCGCCGCCGGGGCTACGGCGAAATTCTGGAGACGAATTGAAATGAACAAGGCTTGGGGTGAGGCGATTCGCAGGCTCGCGGGATTTGCCCTGGCGGTGGTCATGTTCGGCTGGAGCGCTCCGGCGTTCGCCGGTACGGGCCAGCCTTCGCCGTGGCAGATGGGCTTCCAGGGGTCGGCCTCGCCGATCATGGAGCAGGTCGATCAGTTCCACTGGTGGCTGCTGATCATCAGCACGATCATCACGTTATTCGTGCTGGTGCTGCTGATCATCGTGTTCGTGCGCTTCAATGAGAAGGCCAACCCGACGCCCTCGACCACCACGCATCACACCCTGCTGGAAGTCGCGTGGA
>JAEZFA010000105.1 GCA_023417665.1 Pseudomonadota bacterium
CTTGTGAAGCACCCCCCACCCCCCACATGCGCCCTCACGACACCTATGACGGCCACAACGTGGTCACACTGAGAGAGCGCCTTAAAGGTTTTGCGTAGCTCTGTTGAAAGTCGTAAACTGCGAAGCAGTTGATTTGTACGACTTTCTGAGGAGCCGGCGGGCGCGTAGCTCAGCGGTAGAGCACTCCCTTCACACGGGAGGGGTCACAGGTTCAATCCCTGTCGCGCCCACCATTCTCCTGAACCGGCAGCATGAATCGTTCGAAATAAGCGGCGACGCCGTCGAAGTCGTCGAGCGCAAAAATTTCGGCCACATACTGATCGGGCCGCACGATCACCATGCAACCCTGCGCGCGATCAATGCCGCGCAAATCGAAAATATTTCGCTGCGGCTTCGGATCGATGCAGAACATTTTCTCGTAATCGCGAAGCCCCAACCGCCCCTTCTGCGGAAGCAGCAGATCGGGCATCCGCTCGACATGCAGATCGCGATGGCCTTGCTGAAACACCGCACGCAGGTCGATCACGGAATCGATGTCCGCGTCGCCTCGCGTATGACGCCGGAGCGGCGATTGCGGCGAAGCGGCGAGGAAGTCGCATAGCGCCCTGATCCGCGAGTCCGGGGCTGAGGGGTCGCCGCGATCCGCAAAGGCATAAATGCGCCAGCGGCCATCGGCCGTGCCGGCATGCCCAAGCGACATTTCCTTGGCGTCGGCGAGACGAATGACCGGTGCGGAGTGAAAGCGCGTCCCGACTTCGAACCCTTTCGCGAGCGCCTGCTGCTCGCCGCTTCCGGTCAGAAGCGAGGGCGCGTAACGCGTTGCCGTGCCCGCAGTATAGCGGCCGTGCCGCACGAAATAGCTGCGGACTTCTTCCGGCTCCACGCCATGTCCGGCCGGGTCGCCCGGCTTTCGCAACGGCGCGCTGATCATCTTCGCCCATTCGCGATCGAATTCGATCAGCTCCTTCGCGACCGCCTGCCGCTCGGCCGAATAGGTATGAAGGAAATCGGGCGCGCATTGTCCGCGCAGAACATGCGCAAGCTTCCAGCCGAGATTGAATGCGTCCTGCATGGAAACGTTCATGCCCTGCCCGGCCTTCGGACTGTGCGTATGGCAGGCGTCTCCGGCGATAAAGACGCGCGGCGTGACAGCGGAAAGTTCGGAAGCCGACACGTCATCGAACTTGTCGCAAAGCCGCTGCCCGATCTCGTAAACCGACCACCAGGCGACTTCCTTCACGTCGAAACGATAGGGACGCAAGATGCGCTGCGCGGCGGCGATCAGACGATCAATCGTGATGTTGCGCGCGCCGACGCGCTCGTCCGCCTTGAGCTTGTCGAGTTCGACATAGATGCGAGCGAGATACCCGCCCTCGCGGGGGATCAGCACGATACTGCCCTCGCCCGCCGATTGAATGAGCGCCTTCAGCCGGATGTCCGGGAAATCGGTGACGGCAAGCACGTCCATCACGCCCCAGGCCTGATTGGCCGAGTCCCCATGCAGCGCACGGCCCAGCGCCTGACGCACCGCGCTTCGCGCACCGTCGCAGCCGACCACATATTTCGCGCGGATGGTTTCCGTGCTTCCGCCGGCAACGGCGCTTTCCAGTGTGACCTTCACCGGATGCTCCTGCGTACGGTCGATCTCCAGTCCCGCAAGGCGCCGGCCATAGTCGGGCTCAAGCCGCCCTGCGGCGTTGCGCATGATCTGCAGATAGAAATCGTGCACGCGCGCCTGATTGAGGATCATGTGCGGAAATTCGGACAGCCCATCCTCGACATCCTGAATGCGGTCGTAGCGCACGATCTTGTTCTCGTCGGCATTGTCGGGCCGCCAGAACGAGGTTTCGTTGACCCAGTACCCTTCCCTCATGACGCGCTGGCTGAAGCCGAAGGCCTCGAACATCTCCATGGTCCGGCAGGCGATGCCATCGGCCTGACCGAGTTCGAGCGGGCCCGGCTTCTGTTCGACAATGCGCGTCGAAATGTCGGGGAACGCCGAAAGCTGTGCGGCGAGCGTCAATCCGGCCGGACCGCAGCCGGCGATCAGCACATCGACCGTTTCAGGAAGCGCTTTGGACGGCAGCGCCGCCAAGGGCTCGGCAACCTCGGGGTCGCCGGTACGAAATCCATTGAAATGAAATTGCATGCGGGAGGCAGTCCATTTGCGCTTGGCTTACGGACGGGTTCTAACGCACGCGAGCTGCAAAGGGGAATGGCGAGCCGGCGGTGTTCCGCTCAGCCCACGCGTCGCGCCACAGCACGCTGGGAAAGCATCCCCGCCACTTTGCGCTGCGCCGAAAGCTCGGACAGCAGCCGGTAGGAGCGTTCGGCATCGGTGAGCGACGCGCCCTTCAGCCGATGATCCGAGAAATTTGCACTCAGGATCGTGTCGACTGTCGGCCAGCCGAGCTTGGCGGCCTTGCAGACAATGAGCAGGCCGGCGTGATTGTCGTCGAGCACGATATCCGCGATGACGTCCGGCGGTGCCGCACAGAAAAGCGCGAGCGTCGCTGTGACCTCGTCGAACTTGCGCTGCTGCGCGAAACCGTAAAGCACGCGCTCGTTGAGCTTGCCTTCGCGGTTGAGCCGTTTCACGACGCCTTCCGCGGCGGCAAGATCGCGGTAGCCGAAAGCGCCAAGCCCAAGTTCCTCGGCGACCTTCATCATCGCCTGCTGCACCTGCTTCTGCTTTTCCGGATCGGCGGCCGCGAGCAACCGCGAGCGCACGAGATGGGTCGCACGCAACAGCAGGCGCTCGAGCAGCGCGAGCGGAATGTCGAAACGAAGACCGAGATCCTCCGACAGCTCGTCGTCGCCGGCAGCGCGATTGACGATCGCCTGATACCCGTCTTCGGAAAAGCGCGCGCCGGGATTCTTGGCGAGCTTTCCGACAACGCGCTTGTCGCCGCGCCTGATCAGCACGTCGGTCAGCGCTTCGTTCAATGACGCGCGGATCGCAATGGCAAGAAGATGGGTCTGGCCTTTCGAGTTCGCGATCTCGATCAGGTCGCTTTCCTCGACGCGATTGGACTGCGCCAGCACCGGCCCGGCGACCGCGATGTTGTCGTCCTTCGCCAGCAGCGTCACCATGCCGACCGGCGCATTCCGGACCGGCGCCAGCTTGATGCTCATCTGCGAAAGAACGCGCTCCTCGATGCGGTGCGCGAGATGCGTGAGAATGTCATCGAAAACGCCGACCTGCTGCTCGGTCAGCCTGCTCGCGTCACCGAGAAAAAGATCGGTTATGCGCCGCAGCAGAACAACGCGACGCTCCGGCGCGCCGCTTTGCAGCGCGTCCTCCAGCTCCGACATCAACGCGAGGGTAAACTTCATATAGCCTTGATAGCGCACACCCCGCTAACAAGCGCTTAAGTTGTTGGGTTACCAAAGCCGCGCGTGATGCAAAGCATCCGCAATGAATTTGCAGAAAATTTTAACTGCTTCACTCCGCCGGCGGCGTGCCGTGGGTGTGGAAGCTCTCGATGGTCTTCAGGCCCCAGGCCTGCCCCTTCTTTCGCTCGGCTTCGGTCCAGGTCACGGTCTTCCAGTCCGGATCCAGGATCAGGCGCGCACCGGCGTTCGCGACTTCGACGCGATTGCCCGCGGGCTCATAGACGTAAAGGAAGAACGTCTGCTGGATCGCGTGCTTGTGCGGCCCGGTTTCGATGAAAACGCCGTTCTCGAGAAACACATCTGCCGCGCGCAGCACATACTCGCGCTGATCGACCGCATAGGTAATGTGATGGAAACGGCCGCGCGCCGTGGTGTGATCGCGCGTATAGGCGACGTCATAGCTCTTGTTGTTCACTGTGAACCAGCAGCCGCCATAGCTGCTGTCGCTGAGCTGGATTTCCTCGGTGACCCGGCTGCCGAGCGCTTTCGGCAGGAAATCACGGATCTTGCCGACATCCTGCGCGAGCAGATTGAAGTGATCCAGACGCCGCACGCCGACGCCGCGGCCGTGATAGCGCTGCGCCTGGTTCTTCAACGACGGCTTCTCGCCTTCCGGCGCCTGATATTTCCTGGTGTCGAAATAAAGCTCGAACACATGCCCGTCAGGATCGTTGAAGCGATAGGACTTGCCGTGACCAAGGTCGCCTTCGGTCCAGCCGATACCGGCACCAAGCTGCTCGATCGCCGCGACGCGGCGCAGCAGGCCCTGTTCGCTCGACGCGCGGTAGCCGACATGCGCGATGCCGGTCGTGTTCGATGCGGTCAGCTTCAGCGAATGAAATTCGTAGTCGTCATAGGCGCGAAGATAAACGCTGTCGCCTGCGCGGCCGCTTTCGGTCAACCCGAGAATGTTGACGAAAAAGTCGAGACTCTCCTGCGGCTTGTCCGTGAGAAGCTCGATGTGACCGAGATGGGCGACATCATAGCAAGGCTCGGGATTCATTTCTTTCAGCCCTTCTTCAGGTCGTCGAGCGTATCGACATATTGCAGGCCGGCTTTCGCAAGCCCCTCGCGCATTTTGTACATATCAAGGCCAAGCTCGCCCTTGCCGAGACGGGCACGCTTTTCGTCCTCGTTGGCAAGACGGGTTTGTCCGGCTTTCAGCACCGCTTCGGCGTCCGCACGCGGAACGAATACCACGCCGTCCTCGTCGGCCACGACAATATCGCCGGGGTGGACGGCTGCGCCGGCACAGACGACCGGCACGTTCACCGCGCCGAGCGTCGCTTTCACCGTTCCCTTCGCGGAAATTGCGCGGGACCAGACCGGGAATCCCATTTCACGGATCGCGCGCACGTCGCGGCAACCGGCGTCGATCACGAGCCCGGTAACGCCGCGCGCTTTCAGCGAGGTCGCGAGCAATTCGCCGAACATGCCGTCCTCGTTGTCGGCGGTACAGGCAACCACCATCATGTCGCCGGGCCGGCACTGCTCCGCGGCCACATGGATCATCCAGTTGTCGCCGGGCTGCGCGAGCACGGTGATCGCCGAGCCCGACGCTTCCGCGCCCTGCCAGACCGGGCGCATATAATTCTTGGCGAGACCCACGCGGCCCATGGCCTCGTGCACGGTCGAAACGCCGAGCTTGCCGAGCGCTTCGACGGTCGCCTGCGCGGCGCGCTCGACGTTGCGGACAACGACAGGACGAAAGCTCATGCCAGCAACTCCACG
>JAEZFA010000151.1 GCA_023417665.1 Pseudomonadota bacterium
GCAGTTGGCCGTCACGTTCCGGCTGGCAAGCTCGGCCGCGAGCGACTTGGTCATGCCGACCATGCCGGCCTTGGCGGCGGCGTAGTTGCCCTGCCCCGCATTGCCGGTGAAGCCCACGATCGACGTCACGCCGATGATGCGGCCGAAGCGCTGGCGCATCATGTCCTTGGCGGCGGCGCGGGCGAGCCGGAAGGCGGCGGTCAGATTGACCGCGATCACCTGATCCCAGTCCTCGTCCTTGAGCCGCATGAAGATATTGTCCTTCGTGATGCCGGCGTTATTCACGAGGATATCGAGGCGCTCCATCTTCTCGGTCGCCGCCGGCACCAGCGCTTCCACCGCGTCCTTGTCGGCGAGATTGCAGGGCAGCACATGCACGCGGTCTTTCATCTCCGCGGCAATCGCATCGAGCGCTTCCTTGCGGGTGCCGGAAATCGCCACGGTCGCGCCCTGCGCGTGCAGCGCCTTCGCGATTGCGGTGCCGATGCCGCTGGAGGCGCCGGTTACCAGCGCGTTTTTTCCCGAAAGATCGAACATCTTCTTATTCCTTATGCTTTCGCGGCTTTATAGGCGGCGACATCGTCCGGGGTGCCGACCGGCTGGCCCGAGACTTCCTTGGCAATGCGCTTAAGCAAACCGGTCAGCACCTTGCCCGAACCGGCTTCCACGATTCTCGTGACCCCGTTGGCGGCAAGATACTGCACGCATTCGCGCCAGCGCACCGTGCCGGTCACCTGTTTCACCAGAAGATCGACGATTTCCTGCGGATCGCTCACGGCGCTCGCGGTCACGTTGGCGACCACCGGTACCACCGGCTTGTTCACCTGCACCTTCGAAAGCGCGTCGCGCATGGCGTCGGCCGCCGGCTGCATCAGCGCGCAATGGAACGGCGCGGAAACCGGAAGCATCATCGCGCGGATGCTTTTGCCTTTCGCGATCTCGGCGGCGCGTTCGACCGCGGCCTTGCTGCCGGAGACCACGACCTGCCCGCCGCCGTTGTCGTTGGCGACGTCGCAGACTTCGCCCTGGGCGGCTTCGGCCGCGAGCGCCTTTGCGGCATCGAGTTCGACGCCGAGGAGGGCTGCCATCGCGCCGGTGCCGACCGGCACCGCCTTCTGCATGGCTTGCCCACGGATTTTCAGGAGCTTCGCGGCATCGGGAATCGAAAAGGCGCCGGCGGCTGCCAGCGCCGAATATTCACCGAGCGAATGGCCGGCCACGAACTTCACGTCGCGGGCAAGATCGAGCCCGGCCTCGGCCTCAAGCACCCTCACCACCGCGACCGACACCGCCATCAGCGCGGGCTGGGCGTTCTCGGTCAGCGTGAGCGTCTCCTGCGGGCCTTCCCACATGACCTGCGAAAGCTTCTGGGAAAGCGCCTGATCCACCTCGTCGAAGACCGCTCTTGCGGCCGGGAACTGCTCGGCCAGCGCCTTGCCCATGCCGACCGCCTGGCTGCCCTGACCCGGAAAGGTGAATGCGACTGTCATAAAATCCCCGGAAAATGCTTATTTTCGGGGCCCTTGGACACGGGCCGCGCAGCCAAGTCAAGGTCTGGCGCGCCGCCTTGCCTTCGGCGCGAAAACCCCTATAAACCGCGCCTTCTGCCGGTCCAGGCCGGGAGCTGAACGCGGGGTGGCGAAAGCCACAGGGCCAGTCGGTCCGTCCCTCGGTGTTCCCGCCTCTGAGATGTTTCGAGCCTTCACGAAGGCTCGGAGGGCTCGGCGCCAGACCGGCGCAACATAGGAAGGCCAGACCATGCCGCTTTACGAGCATGTTTTTCTCGCGCGTCAGGACGTGACCGCACAGCAAGTCGAAGAAATGATCGCCCAGTACAAGGGCGTGATCGAAGCCGGTAACGGCGCGATCAAGAAGGAAGAATACTGGGGCGTGAAGTCCCTCACCTATCGCATCCGCAAGAACCGCAAGGCGCACATGACGCTTTTGAACATCGATGCACCGGCAGCAGCCGTGCAGGAGATGGAGCGGCAGATGCGGATTTCCGAAGACGTGATCCGTTTCATGACCGTGAAGGTCGAGGCGCTCGAGGAAGGCCCGTCCGTCATGATGCAGAAGCGTGACCGCGACGAGCGCCGCGGCGACCGCCGCCGCGACCGTGACGGCGAAGAAGGTGGCGAAGAGAACACCACCACTGCCGCCGCTTCCGACGACTCGAACGAGGAGACGAACTAATGGCCATGGGTGCACAGGGCGGCGCGCGCCGTCCGTTCTTTCGCCGCCGCAAGACCTGCCCGTTCTCGGGCGAGAATGCGCCGAAGATCGACTACAAGGACACCAAGCTCCTGCAGCGCTACATCTCGGAGCGCGGCAAGATCGTTCCGGCCCGCATCAGCGCGGTTTCCACGCTGAAGCAGCGCGAGCTCGCCGCCGCGATCAAACGCGCGCGCTTCCTCGGCCTGCTTCCCTACGTTCTGAAGTAACGACAACAAGATTGCCGTGCGGGGTAACGCCCGCGCGGCCCTGGTTGGGGTGAAGAATGGTTCTTCACCTCTAACCGCCGGAAAGGGCGGGACAGCTGACGATGCTACAGGTTCTCCTCATCGGCTTTGGCGCGGGTGCCGCTTCGGCGCTGCTGTTCGCCTCGATCGTCTCGGGCTCCCCGCTCGCGATCCTGCTGTTCTATCTTTCCGCTTTGCCCTTGATGCTCGCCGCGATCGCCTGGTCGCATCTGGCGGGCTTTGTCGCGGTCGCCTTCGGCGCGCTGTCGCTCGCGACCGCGCTGAACACATGGATCGCGTTCGTTTACCTCGCTTCGGTCGCGGTCCCCGCTTACGTCCTGGCCTACATGTCCATGCTGGGTCGCGAAACCGCGCCGGCAAGCGCCGGCAGCGCCCCGCAGATGGAGTGGTATCCGGTCGGGCGGCTGGTGCTGTGGGCCGCGCTGATTGCCTTCGCGCTGGTCGCGGTCGTGGTCCTGCAATTCGGCACCAGTTTCGAGGCCTATCAGTCCGCGATCCGCTCCACGTTCGAGCGCGTGTTGAAGCTGCAGGCGCGCATTCCTGACGATCAGCCGCTGAAACTTCCGGGCGTCGAGAACGCGGACAACTTCCTGAACATGCTGGTTGCGGTGATGCCGCCGGCGGCCGCCGTGCTCTCGATGCTGACGAGCCTGATCAATCTGTGGCTCGCGGGCCGCGTCGCCCGCGTCTCCGGACGCCTGCGGCGCCCATGGCCCGATCTTGCGGCGATCGCTTTGCCGATGCCGGCCGCGATCCTGCTTGGTGCCGCGCTCGCGCTTTCCTTCATGAGCGGCATGGCCGGATTTCTCGGCGCGATCGGCGTCGCCGTGTTGCTGGTCGCCTATTCGATCGTCGGCTTTTCAGTGCTGCACGGAATTACCCGTGGCGTCCGCGCGCGGGGCTGGATTCTCGCCGGTGTCTGGATCGCGGTGCTGCTGCTCGGCTGGCCGCTCCTGATCGTCGCCATGCTGGGACTCGCCGATACCGTTTTCAACCTGCGCAGCAGAAGCGCCGCGCGCAAACCACCCTTCCCACCCATTTCCCGAAATTGAGATCAAAGGAGTAACGTAAAATGGAAGTCATTCTACTCGAGCGCGTCGCCAAGCTCGGCCAGATCGGCGACACCGTGAAGGTCAAGAGCGGGTTCGCCCGCAATTTCCTGCTGCCCAACGGCAAGGCGCTGCGCGCCACCGAAGCGAACAAGAAGAAGTTCGAGGGCATGAAGGCGCAGATCGAGGCGCAGAACCTCGAGCGCAAGAACGAAGCCGAGGCCGTCGCCAAGAAGCTCGAAGGCAAGAGCGTCATCCTCGTCCGTCAGGCCGGCGAAACCGGCCAGCTCTACGGCTCGGTTTCGACCCGCGACATCGCCGACGCGCTCACCAAGGACGGCTTCACCGTCGAGCGCCGCCAGATCGTGCTGAACTCGCCGATCAAGCTGATCGGCCTGCATGCGCTGCCGGTGCAACTGCATCCGGAAGTCGAAGTGAAGATTACCGTCAACGTCGCCCGCACCCCGGACGAAGCCGAGCGCCAGGCGCGCGGCGAAGACCTCACCGTCGCCCGCAGCGACGACGAGGAAGAGCGTGCGGAAGCCCGCGTCGAGGCGGACAAGTTCTTCGAGCAGGCTCCGGAAGAAATGCAGGCCGAGGAAACCGCGGCTGAAGAAGAAGCCCCGAAGGCCTGATCTCCTTCTAACACCGACAAGACCCGGAACCGGCAACGCCGCTTCCGGGTTTTTTCTTTTGTGAAGCTAAGTGTCGGAAATCTTTACGGGCGCTGGCGGCCGCTTGCGCGTGCGTGATGCAGCGTCAAGCTTTTGCGCCATATGGAGCAGATTATTTTTGGCGCCATGCAAAACGGAAATTCGCCATCCTGCGGCTGTCAACTTCTTCTCGAATCAATTTTCGCCTTGTGAATTTCTGTGCGTTTCGGATTCGCGCTTGCGACACGGCGGCGAGGTGCGTAATTCAATCTTCCTTGCGTGTCGCGTATTCAGACGGCTCCAAGACAACCACGAAAACGCGAGACGATGGCACTCGACAACGCACTCCGCAGAGCCTTTCCGGAACCGGATACGCCGGAGTTCCGTCAGGCGCCGCACAATATCGAAGTCGAACAGGCGCTCCTGGGCGCGATCCTGGTCAACAACGAAGCGTTTTACCGCGTTTCGGACTTTCTCGAGCCCAAGCATTTCTTCGAGCCGATCCACCAGCAGATCTTCGAGGTCGCGGGCAGCCTGATCCGCGCCGGCAAGATCGCCTCGCCGGTGACGCTGAAGACCTTCATTCCCGCGGAAACCGACATCGCAGGCCTGAACCCGGCGCAATATCTTGCGCGGCTCGCCGCCGAAGCCACAACGATCATCAATTCGGAAGACTACGGCCGCACGATCTACGATCTTTCGACGCGGCGCGACCTGATCCAGATCGGCGAGGACATGGTCAATGTCGCCTATGACGCGCCGGTCGAGCTTTCGCCGCAGGACCAGATCAACGACGCCGAGCGCCGCCTCTACGAACTTGCCGAAGTCGGCCGCTATGACGGCGGCTTCATGCGCTTTTCCGAAGCGCTGAAAGACGCCGTCGATCTCGCGAGCAAAGCCTATCAGCGAGAGGGCGGGCTTTCCGGCGTCGCCACCGGCTTTCTCGATCTCGACAACCTGATGGGCGGGCTGCAGCGCTCCGACCTCATCATCGTCGCGGGACGCCCGGCCATGGGCAAAACCGCGTTCGCGACCAACATCGCCTATGAGATCGCGCAGAACTACGAAGGCGTGCCGCGCCCCGACGGCTCGATCGAGACCGTCAACGGCGGCATTGTCGGCTTCTTCTCGCTGGAAATGTCGGCGGAGCAGCTCGCGACCCGTATCATCTCCGAACAGACCGAAATCGCCTCCTCGCGCATTCGCCGCGGTGAAATTTCGGAGCAGGATTTCGGCAAGCTCGCCTCTGCTGCGCAGCACATGCAGACCGTGCCGCTATATATCGACGACACCGGCGGCATTTCGATCGCGCAGCTCACCGCGCGGGCGCGGCGGCTGAAGCGCCAGCGCGGCCTCGACCTCATGGTGGTCGATTACTTGCAGCTCCTGTCCGGCTCCAAGCGCGCGGGCGACAACCGCGTGCAGGAAGTCACCGAAATCACCACCGGCCTGAAGGCGCTCGCCAAGGAACTCGAGGTGCCGATCATCGCCCTCTCCCAGCTTTCGCGTCAGGTGGAAGCGCGCGACGACAAGCGTCCGCAGCTTGCCGACCTTCGCGAATCCGGTTCGATCGAGCAGGACGCCGACGTGGTGCTCTTCGTCTATCGCGAGGAATATTATCTGAAGAACCGCGAGCCGAAGCCCGGCACCGAAGAATGGTTCAAGTGGGAAACCGAGATGAAGGCGGCCGAGGGCCGCGCCGAAATCATCATCGGCAAGCAACGCCACGGCCCGACCGGAACGGCGAAGCTTTCGTTCGAGGCCGGCTATACCCGCTTCGGCAATCTGGCACGGGAAGACCATCTCCCGCAGCGCTACGAGTAGCGCGCGGCGAAAGCCGATAGGCTATAAGCTCGGGCCATGCCCGACTCTCTCCCCCCCGAAGCGACAGGATTGCTGACCGTCGATCTTTCGGCGCTCGCGGCAAACTGGAACGCCCTCGCCCGACGCGCGGGCACGGCGGAATGCGCGGCCGTCGTCAAAGCCGACGCCTATGGCATCGGCCTCGAACAGGCGGCGAACGCGCTCGCAAAAGCCGGCGCGCAGACCTTCTTCGTCGCGACCTTCGACGAAGCCGCGCGGCTGCGCAGGCTGTTGCCTGGCGTTACCATCTATCTCCTGAACGGACTGAACGCAGGCAGCGCCGAGTCCGTTTGCGGCATCGGCGTGCGGCCGGTACCAGTCACTTATACACAA
>JAEZFA010000224.1 GCA_023417665.1 Pseudomonadota bacterium
TCGTAAAGCTCGCCCATGCCCTCGCCGTGCTCGGCGGAGATTTTGACGGGATCGCCGAGCCCCAGCGCATAGGCCTCGAGCGCACCGGCAGCCCCCGCCTTGCCTTCGCTCTTGTTGGCGATGAGCACCGTGGGCTTGCCGGACTTGCGCACGATCTGCGCGAAGACCTTGTCGTCGGGCAGCAAACCGGCGCGCGCATCGACCAGAAACAGCACCGCGTCGGCGTCCGCGATCGCGCTTTCGGTCTGCGCGCGCATGCGGCCCGCGAGCGACTCCGCACCAGCTTCCTCGAAGCCGGCGGTATCGAAAATCCGGAATTTCAGGTCCGCGAGTTTCGCCTCGCCTTCGCGGCGATCGCGGGTGACGCCCGGCGTGTCATCGACGAGCGCGACGCGCTGGCCGACAAGGCGGTTGAACAGCGTCGATTTGCCGACGTTCGGCCGGCCTACGATGGCAACGACTGGAAGCATGCCCGCTCCGGCGGTTTAGCGGCGGCGGCCCGCCCAGGGGTCTTCGGAATTATTCGCCGGAGGCTGCTGGTTTTGCGCGTCGGGATTATTGTCCGGCGACTGCTGCTGCGGCGGGATCTGGATGTTCGAGTTGGTGGGCTGCTGCGGCGGTGCGCTGCGCTCGACGCCCGGCACGCCGTCCGGAAACAGCGAACGACGATCGCCGGTGAGCGGCGGCTTCTTCGAATCGTCGAAGGGATTCATGTTCTCCAGCGTCTCGCAGGCGGCAAGGCCAAGCGACAACGGCGCGAGCAGGACCGCGATACGCAGAACCGATGCTGCTCTGGTGCGCGTCATGACGGCTACTTCTTCTCCGGTGCGGGCGTTGGCGCTGCCGGAGGTGTCGCGGCAGGTGCCGGCGCGGCTGCGGGGGCATTGCCGAACAGCACCGCCTGCAGGCGCTGCGCGCGATTGCGCATGCCCGGCGGCGTTTCCGGATCGAAGGCAAGCTCGAGGAAAATCTTCTGCGCGTTCGCGGGATCGTTGGCGCGGACGTAAGCAAGTCCGAGCAGTTCTTTTGCCGAATGCCGGAAGGCGGAATTGCTCTCGAGCGCCGAACCGAGGCGCTTCTGAATCTCGGCAACATCGGCGCTATCGACCACGAGTGCCGCGCTGCGCACGCGCGCCAGATCGCGGATCAGCGGCTCGACCGAATTGTCGTTCGCGATCGCATCGAAGGCGTTCGCGCCCTCTTTCGCATCCTTCAGGCCCTGTTCGGCGGCAAGCGACAGGCGCGAGAGCAGCTTGTAGGACGCCGGCGCATCGGCCGAGAGCGCCTTGAAGGCGGCAATGGCTTCGTCGGTCTTGCCGCTATCCTCGGCGAGCTTCTGCGCGGCGACGAAACGTTCGCTGGCGGCCTCGGCCTGCTTCTGCGCGTAATATTCGTACCCGCGCCAGCCGCCGACGGCAGCCACGATCAGGAACGCCGCGAGCGCGATGTAGCCGCCATACTGCTTCCAGATATTCGCCAGCCGTTCGCGGCGCAGTTCTTCATCGACTTCGCGGATGATGTCCGACATTCAAAACCCTTGCAAAATCCTCAAAGGGCCGCACGAGGACGCGCAGCCCCTTTCAGCCCGGTATTCGTTAAAGCGGGCGTAAAATAGAGATGTGGGCGGATCGTGGCAACGCCTCAGGAGGGCGCTTTTTCCTTATTTTTCAAGGCGTAAACATGCGCCGCGCCCGGGAATGAGCGGTCGCGGACCTCGTTCGCGTAGCTCGAGACCGCCTCCTCGATCAGCCGGCCCATGTCGGCATACTGCTTCACGAACTTCGGCACCCGCGGCGACAGGCCGAGCAGGTCCTCCAGCACCAGAATCTGGCCGTCGCAGGCAGCAGAGGCGCCGATACCGATGGTCGGCACTGCGACTTCCTTCGTGATCTTCACCGCGAGCGGCTCGGCCATGGCTTCGAGCACGATGGAGAACGCCCCGGCGTCGGAGATCGCTTTCGCGTCGTCGAGGATCGGTCCCCACTCGCTCTCCTCGCGCCCGCGGGCGCGGAAGGAGCCGAGCGTATTGATCGACTGCGGCGTCAGGCCGACATGGCCCATGACCGGAATGCCGCGCTCGGTGAGGAAGCGCACATGCTCCGCCATCTTCACCCCGCCCTCCATCTTCACCGCGCCGCAGCCGGTTTCCTTCAGCACGCGAGCCGCAGTGTGGAAGGCCTGTTCGGGGCTTGCTTCATAGGTGCCAAACGGCAGATCGACGACCACGAGCGCCTTCCTCGAACCGCGCATGACGGCATGACCCTGCAGGATCATCATTTCGAGCGTGACCGGCACGGTCGACTCGAAGCCGTGCATCACCATGCCGAGCGAGTCGCCGACCAGCATCAGATCGACATGCGCGTCCAGCCAGCGCGCGGTATGCGCGTGATAGGCGGTGAGCGAAACGATCGGCTCGCGCCCTTTGCGTGCACGGATGTCGGGGGCAGTGTTGCGGCGGATGTCGGCGGCGTTCTGGATCGACATGGGGGCCTCCTTGCCAATCGTTTTCGAGGATAACGGCCGTGGCCGCAGGTCAGCACATAGGAAGCGGTGTTTACAATGGAAGGGCCACAGGCGCGAGTCTTTTGCTGCAACGCAGGAAACATGCGCCCGGCAGGCGCGTTACACTCGTGAGCGAGGGGGATCGGCATGGATGAAGGCTACGACTGTCTGATCGTCGGCGGCGGACCGGCCGGACTGACCGCCGCGATCTATCTCGCGCGCTATCGCCGCCGCGTGCTGGTGCTCGACGCGGGCCAGAGCCGCGCGGCGTGGATTCCGACATCGCACAATTATCCCGGGTTCGAGGACGGCATCGGCGGGCCGGAGCTGCTCGCGCGGCTGGCCGAACAGGCGGACCAGTACGGCGCGGAGTTGCGCCGCGGCGAAGTCACGAAGATCGCCCGCGAGGGTGGCGGCTTCGTCGCAAGTGCCGAAGGCAAGAAGGCGCGGGCCAAACGTATCATCATGGCCACCGGCATCGTGGACGAAACGCCGCTGATGCCCGGCCTGAAGGATGCCGTTTACGAAGGCGCGCTTCGCTTCTGCCCGATCTGCGACGCCTATGAAGCGCAAGGCGAGCGCATCGCCGTGCTCGGTCATGTCGATACGGCGTGGCGCAAGGCAATCTTCCTGCGGACTTATTCGGAGGACGTCACGCTGCTTTGCGTCGACGACCCCGACGACATCACCGAAGCATGCCGCAAGGAGCTTGCGGAGGCGAAGGTGCAGTTTCCGCGCGACCGCGCCGTCGACATCGACCGCAGCGGCGAGAAGATCGTGGCCGTGCTGGAGTCGGGCGCACGCAAGACCTTCGACGTGCTCTACCCTGCCCTCGGCTGCGAGGTGCGCTCAACGCTTGCGCTCGACCTCGGCGCGAAAGCCAGCGACAACGGCAACCTTCTGGTCGACGATTGCCAGCGGACTTCGGTCAAGGGGATTTACGCCGCGGGCGACGTGGTATCCGACCTGCACCAAATCAGCGTCGGGATCGGGCACGCTGCCATCGCCGCGACCAAGATCCATAACGAGCTGGAGCGGAATCTGGCGTGACTCCTACTTCGTCATGGCCGGGCTTGACCCGGCCATCCACGCCTTATCGGCAGATCGTCAGAGAAGACGTGGATGCCCGGCACAAAGCCGCGCATGACGAGGAGAACGTCACGCCGCCTTCTTCACGTCCTTGATGTCGGAGAACACCACGCCCGGCGCACGCTCGCGGGTGTAGTCGAGGTCGAAGTTCGACTTCGCCATGAACACCGGATCGCCGTCGAGGTCGGCGGCCATCGAGAAATTCTTCGCGGTGATGAAGGCGTCGAGCTTGACGCGGTCGTCGGAGGAGACCCAGCGCGCGAGATCGAACTCGCTCTGCTCCAGCGAAATCTGCAGGCCGTATTCGGCATCGAGCCGCGCTTTCAGCACGTCGAGCTGCAAAGGACCGACCACACCGACCAGTGCCGGCGCGCCGTCCATCGGCTGGAACACCTGCACCACGCCCTCTTCCGCAAGCTGCTGAAGCGCTTCCTTCAGCTTCTTCGCCTTCATCGGATCGCCCAGTTTCACGCGGCGGATGATTTCCGGCGCGAAACTCGGCACTCCGACGAAGTTGATCGCCTCGCCTTCGGTCAGCGTGTCGCCGATCCGAAGCACGCCATGGTTCGGGATGCCGACGACGTCGCCCGCATAAGCCTCTTCCGCGAGTGCGCGGTCTTTTGCGAAGAAGAACTGCGGCGCGTTCAGCGCCATCTGCTTCTCGGTGCGCGCGACCTTCACCTTCATGCCGCGCGTGAGCTTGCCGGAGCAGAGCCGCGCAAAGGCGATACGGTCGCGGTGGGTCGGATCCATGTTCGCCTGAATCTTGAACACGAACGCAGTAAGCTTGTTCTCGGCGGCCTCCACCACGCGCTTGTCGGCGGCCTGCGCGCGCGGCTGCGGCGCGTAATCGCCGAGCGCTTCGAGCAGATCGCGCACGCCGAAGTTCTTCAGCGCCGAGCCGAAAAATACCGGCGTAAGGTGTCCCTCGCGAAAGGGTGCCAGCTCGAATTGCTTGGTGCCTTCCTTGGCGAGCATCAGCTCTTCTTCGAGTGCCGCCGCATCGAGATTGGGCGAGAGCGCCGCCATCGCCGCGAGGTCCAGTTGCTCGCGGGCGGCATTGGCATCGGCTTCGAGACGGCGCACGCCGCCCGAGGACAGTTCCACCGTGCCGGCGAAATCGCGTCCACGACCGATCGGCCAGGTCACGGGTGCGGTGTCGAGCGCAAGCGTCTTCTCGATCTCATCAAGAATCTCGAACGGGTCGCGGCTCTCGCGATCCATCTTGTTGATGAAGGTGACGATCGGAATGTCGCGCAGGCGGCAGACTTCGAAAAGCTTGCGGGTGCGCGCCTCGATGCCCTTCGCGGCGTCGATCACCATGACCGCGGAGTCCACCGCCGTCAGCGTGCGATAGGTATCTTCCGAGAAGTCCTCGTGGCCCGGCGTATCGAGCAGGTTGAAAACCAGCCCGCCGAATTCAAACGTCATCACCGAGGTGACGACCGAGATGCCGCGCTCGCGCTCGATCGCCATCCAGTCCGAGCGCGTGTTGATGCGGTTCTTCTTCGCCTTCACCTCGCCGGCGAGATTGATCGCGCCGCCGAACAGCAGGAGCTTTTCGGTCAGCGTGGTCTTGCCCGCGTCGGGATGCGAGATGATCGCGAACGTGCGCCTGCGCGCGACTTCGCGTTCGATCGGCGTTTCATTGGCGCGGGAATGTGCGGGAGCGGACTCGGACATGGGCGGGGCTGTGCATCCACGATCTCGGCGGTTGGGTCAAGCGGCAAGCCGCGATATGATCGGCGCGGAGAAAACCAAACAACAAGAGCCGAAAATGGCGGACGGCCGGGGGCTTCGCATCGGATTCGACGTCGGCGGCACCAAGATCGCGATCTGCGTTCTGGATGCGGCGGACAATTATGTCTTCAAGACCGAGGCCGCGACGCCGAGAGACGACTACCCCGGTTTTCTCGATACCGCCGCGCTGCTGCTGAAGCAGGCGCGCCTGGCCGTACCGGCGGCCGCGAAAGCGACGATCGGCGCGGGAATCCCCGGCGAAATCGACGTGACCTCCAACACCGTGAAGAACGCGAACAGCACCTGCCTGATCGGGCACGATCTGGGCACCGCTCTCGCGCGCGTATTCGGACAGGAGGTGCGGCTTGCGAACGACGCGCAATGCCTGATCGCATCCGAAGTGCATGACGGCGCCGCGAAAGGCGCGACGGTCGCCTTCGGCGTGATCCTCGGCACCGGCGTCGGCGGCGGCGTCGCGGTCAACGGCCAGCCGTGGCGCGGCGGCAATCGCCTCGCCGGCGAATGGGGGCACAACCCCTTCCCGAGCCGTGACGGCGAAATCATCGGCTCGCCCTGTTACTGCGGCCGCAACAACTGCATCGAAACCGTGCTGAGCGGTCCCGCACTGGTCGCGGCCTATCGCGATGCGACGGCCGGTGAGAATGCGCAGCTTCCCCAGATCGAAGCCATGGTTGCCGATGGCGACCCGGTCGCGCGCGCGGTGCTCTCCGAATATATCGACCATCTCGGCAATGCGCTCGCGACGGTCGTCGGCGTGCTCGACCCGGACGTGATCGTGATCGGCGGCGGCGTGTCGAGTATCGCTTCGATCTATCGCGAATTGCCGGACCGCGTTGCGGCGCACATGTTTCACTCCGCGCCGTCGAAGCCGCGCTGCACGACCAGCATCGTCAAGAGCAAATGGGGGCCGGACAGCGGCGTGCGCGGTGCTGCACGGCTCTGGCCGCTGCCGCGCAAAACGATAAGCTAGCGCTTCGCGAAAACGTAATGCGCCGCCGCCTCGGTCGGCACATATTCTTTCCGCTCGTAACCCAGCGTCGGCAAATCCATCCCGCTCCAGAGATGTTCGCCCCTGCCGAGTACGATCGGGCTGACTGCAAGGTGCATTTCGTCGATCAGGCGCGCTTCCAGATATTGCCGGATCGTGGAAACACCGCCGCCGACGCGGATGTCTTTTCCTTTCGCAGCGTCTTTCGCGCGTTCCAGCGCCGCCTCGATGCCGTCGGTCACGAAATGAAACGTGGTGCCGCCATCCATCGAGAATGACTCTCGCGGATGATGCGTAAGCACGAAGACGTCGCACTGGTAAGGCGGTCGGTTTCCCCACCACCCTCGCCATGTCTCGTCCGGCCACGGCCCGCGCACCGGACCAAACATGTTGCGGCCGAGAATCCATGCGCCGAGATTTTCCACACCGCGCTGCGCGAAGACATCATCGGGCCCGGTAGTGCCCTGGTCTTTACCGAGCACATAAGATTGAAACGTCCGTGTCGGAAAGAACCAGCCATGCAGCGCTTCGCCGCCGACGCCGAGCGGGGTCTGCAACGTCTGATCCGGTCCGGCGCCGTAACCGTCGAGGGAAATCGAGAAACAGTGCACGCGCAGTTTCGACATTTCAGAACACCTTTTCTTCGTATTCTTCCGATCTGAAGCCGACGAGCAATTTTCCGCCGGGCAATTCAAGCACCGGGCGCTTGATCATGGAAGGCTGCTCGAGCATCAGCGCAATCGCCTTCTTCTCGGTGATACCTTCCTTCTCCTTGTCGGAGAGCTTGCGGAAGGTGGTGCCGGCGCGGTTGAGAAACGTTTCCCACCCGACCTTCTTCGCCCAGCCTTCGAGCTTCGCCTTCCCGATGCCGCTCACCTTGTAATCGTGGAATGCGTATTCGACGCCGTTCTTGTCGAGCCAGGCCCGCGCCTTCTTCATCGTATCGCAGTTCCTGATGCCGTAGATCGTGATCGCCATGGCTGCTCCGATTCTTCCCGACGAAGTTTAGCCGATGGCGAATTCGTCCGCGCGCTCGATGACGAGATCGCGAAACAGCCGCGCGCGATGCGACATCCATTGCGGGTCCGGATAGACCAGATGCATCGGCAGCGAGGGCACAACGTATTCCGGCAACAGATGGACGAGCCTGCCGCTCGCGAGATGCCCGGCCGCGCACCAGCTCGGCAATACCGCGACGCCGAGCCCTTCGAGCGTCGCTTCCGTCATCACATCGGCGTCGTCGCAGGCCATGGCCGGCGAAATGTCCACGACGTAGCGCCCGGTTTCGGACTCGAAGGTCCACTGGTTCTGCGGCGACAGCCGCGAATAAGTCACGCAAGGCATGGCGCGCAGATGATCGGGAAAGCGCGGCGCAGGATGGCGCGCAAGCAAGGCGGGCGACGCCACCAGCACCCGCTTCACGGTGCCGACGCGGCGCGCGACCAGCGAACTTGAGTTCAGCATGCCAATGCGGATCGCAATCTCGGTCCCCGTCTCCACCAGATCGACGAACTGTTCGGTGAAGCGCACGTCGAGCCGCACATCGGGATAGCGCCGCGCATATTCGACGAAGATCTTGTCGAAGAAAAAGCGGCCGAAGGAAGTCGGCACCGTGAGCCGCAAGGTGCCGGAAGGTGCCGGCAGCGTGTTGCGCGTCGACGACCCGGCACTCTCGTAGAGTGCCACCACTTCTTTCGCGAGCTTGTGGACGCGGTCGGCCTCCGCCGTCGGGCGCACCCGGCGCGTGGTGCGAACGAACAGGCGGCAGCCGAACTCGCTCTCCAGAAGCGCGATCCGCTTGCTGATCGCGGGCTGACCGATGCCGAGGTCGTTTGCGGCTTGCGAGAAGCTTCCGGATTCGATCACACGGATGAAAGTGCGGAGCGCGTCGATCCGGTCCATATATTCCCATTGGGAATGAGTAATATTCTGATTATTCCTCTATATGAAAAAGCGGCCGCCGGTCTAGCCTTCCCGTACCAGGGAGGAAGACAAAATGAAAAAATCCATCGGCATCGTGGGCGCCGGCATCGGCGGCCTGCATCTGGCGCTCTACCTGCAAAAGCACGGCATCGACGCCACGGTGCTCACCGACCGAGCCCCGGAGCAATATCCCTCGACCCGACTGATGAACACGGTCGCGCATCACAGCGTCACCATCGCGCGCGAGGACGAGCTCGGCGTCAATCACTGGGGCGGCGGCGAGTTCGTCTATCACCACCACGACCACTTCTTTAATTTCCCGGACCAGCCGATGCTGTTTCGCGGCGCGTTCCGCAATCCGAGCCGCGCGGTCGACTATCGCATTTATCTGCCCGCGCTGATGAAGGACTTCGCCGATCGCGGCGGCAAGATCGAGCTCGCCAACATTCAGGACGACGACATTCCGGGTCTCGTCTCGCGCTTCGACCTGCTCGTCGTCTCGACCGGCAAGGGCGCGCTCGGCCGCATGTTCGCGCATCGCCCCGAACACTCGCCCTACTCGCAGCCGCAACGCCTGCTCTGCGTCGGCCTTTATGACGGCGTCGATCACGGCAGCCCGGACGGAAAAGACCCGCGCGGGGTCACGCTCTCGGTTTCGCCGGGACATGGCGAGATGATCGTGATCCCGACGCTCACCTTCGGCGGCATGAAGACCGCACTCCTGATGGAAAACATTCCCGGCGGCGACATGGCCGATCTCGTCTCGCTGAACTACGACGCGAACCCAGCTGCATTCCGCCAGACCATTCTCGACAAGCTCGAGAAGCACCACCCGCACACCTACAACAAGATCGACACGCACCGCTTCGGCCTCGCGCAGCCGCTCGACGTGTTGCAGGGCGCGATCGTGCCGACCGTGCGGCATACCTCAGTCTCGTTCGACGGCGATAAATATGCAGTCGCACTCGGCGACGTGCATTCGGTGGTCGATCCGGTGATGGGTCAGGGCGCGAATATCGCTTCCTATGCCGCTTTCGAACTTGGCAAGGCGATCGTGGACGCGGTCGTGTTCGATGCCCGCTTCGTCGAAGACGTCGACCGCCGCCGCGAGAACCGCGTGCTCGCCGCCGCCGCATGGACCAACATGATGTTGAAGCCGCCGTCCGAAGCGCTCGGCCGGCTGATCTTCACCATGTCGCAGGACCGTGCGCTGTGCGACGAGTTCACCGAGAACTTCAACTATCCGGAACGGCAGTGGGACCGGCTCGCGAGCGAGCGGCGCATCCATGCGTGGATCGACAGCCATCAGAAGATCGCGGCCTGAGCCCTCCCTGCCCGCAAAGGAAACATCATGTATTGCCTGACCGTGCTCTATCCCGCGCCGGACGACGCGGACGCCTTCAAGAAGTATTATGTCGAGAAGCATCTGCCGCTCGCGGCAAAGCTGCCCGGCATGGTGCGCAGCCACTACGCCTTCCCGAAACAGCTCGGCCCCGGCGAAGCGCCGTTCTGCATCTTTCAGGCTTACTTCTCCGATCCGAAAGCGATGGAAGCAGCGCTGATGTCGGATCAGGGCCAGAAGGTCGCGGCGGATGTGCCGAACTACTCGCCGAAGGGCGCATCGCTCTGCCACTTCGCGGCGGACGGCGGATGAATATGCGGCCGGATCCGTCGAGCTTCCGCTCGGCGGCCTCGCGCTTCCTGACCGGCGTAACCGTGGTGGCAAGTCAAAGTCGCGACGGTGCGCGCGTCGGCATGACCGCAAACAGCTTTACGACTGTTTCGACGAAGCCGCCGACCGTGCTCGTCTCGCTCATGCGCGGGCGAACCTGGCAGGCGATCATGGATAGCGGGCGCTACAGCGTGAACGTCATGCATGCGGAAGACGTTGCCGCCTGCGTGCATTTCGCGGGCAAGCCGCAAGCCAGCGGCGCGCCCGCGCTCGTCGATTTGGACGGGTTTCCGGTGCTGCCGCATGCGATCGCCCGCTTCGCCTGCGAGGTGGTGCAGACCGTGGAGGTTTCCGACCACACGCTGTTCATCGGCGAGGTGCGCTGGTGCCGCCATCAGGACGGCTCGCCGCTCGGCTTCTTCGGCAATCAGTTTCGCCACGGCACGGGCGCGGCGATTGCACCGGCGGAGGTTGAGTATCCGCCCGGCGAATGGGCTATATAGAAACAAACACAACGATAAAACGAAGAGGAAACGCATCCATGATCGAACTTGGCATGACCATCGACGGCCGGCAGGAAAATGCCGCGAGCCGCTTTTCCGTCAGCAATCCCGCGACCGGCGAGACAGCGGGCTATGCGCCGAACGCGAGCCTTGCCGATCTCGACGCTGCGGTCGATGCCGCGACGCGCGCCTTCGCAAGCTGGTCGCGCACGAGCGACGAGGAACGCAAGAAAGCCTGCGAGGCGGTCACCGCCGCGCTCGCCGAACATGCCGAGGAAATCGCGCAGCTCATCACGCTCGAACAGGGCAAGCCGCTGAACGGCTTAGGCTCGCGCTTCGAGATGGGCGGCGCGCAGGCGTGGTCCGGCTACACCGCCGGTCTGTCGCTGCCGATGAAGGTTTTGCAGGACAACAACGAAGGCCGCATCGAACTGCACCGCAAGCCGCTCGGTGTCGTCGGCTCGATCACGCCATGGAACTGGCCGGTGATGATCGCGATCTGGCACATTTTGCCGGCACTGCGCACCGGCAACACCGTCGTCATCAAGCCCTCGCCCTACACCCCGCTCTCGACGCTGAAGACCGTCGAAGTCATGAACAAGGTGCTGCCTGCGGGCGTCGTCAATGTCGTCACCTCGGATGACCGGCAGGCGAATATCGGTGCCGCGATGGCATCGCACCCCGGCATCCGCAAGATCGTCTTCACCGGCTCCTGCGCCACCGGACAGAAGGTGATGGCGGCGGCTTCCGAAACCATGAAGCGGCTTACGCTGGAGATGGGCGGCAAC
>JAEZFA010000242.1 GCA_023417665.1 Pseudomonadota bacterium
CATGGATGAGCCCTCGCGCGGCGTGCTGGTGCCGTCCACCCGCTTCGAGGTGCTGGAATGCCGTGCCGCAGTCGACGCCCTCGCGAAGCGCGTTCAGGATACGCCGCCGCTTCGCACCGGCGCGCTCGACGTGCTGGCGCAACACATCTTCGGCATGGCGTGTGCCGGCGGCTTCGATGCCGACAGCCTGTACGACGAAGTGCGCGCCGCCGCTCCTTACCGTGCGCTCCGTCGAAAGGACTTCGATGACGCCGTCGATTTCGTCGCCACCGGCGGTTATGCACTTCGCGTCTATGAGCGCTTCGCACGCATCCGCAAGGGCACCGACAACATCTGGCGGCTGACGCATCCGAGGTTCGCGCGCCAATACCGCATGAATGTCGGGACCATCGTGGAGGCACCGATGCTCCGCGTTCGCCTGATCCGTGGCGCCGCCAAGGCGCAGGAACGGAAAAGTCGGGTTGCACGGCCGGGCCGCGTGCTTGGACAGGTCGAGGAGTATTTCGCGGAGAATCTCGCGCCGGGCGACACCTTCATCTTCGGCGGCGAGATTCTTCAGTTCGAAGGCATCAGCGAGAACGACGTTCTGGTTACCCGTGCGAAATCCGCCGATCCGAAGATCCCGGCTTATGACGGCGGCAAGTTTCCGCTCTCTACGTTCCTTGCAGACGGCGTGCGAAAGCTCATTGCGGACCCGAAGAACTGGCGCGAACTGCCGCTACCGGTCCGGGAATGGCTCGAATTGCAGGCGCTGCGCTCGGCCTTGCCGAACCCCGACCATCTGCTGGTCGAGACGTTCTGGCGCGCCGGCCGCAGCTATCTCGTTTGCTATCCGTTCGAAGGGCGGCTCGCGCATCAGACGCTGGGCATGCTGCTTACCCGCCGGCTTGAGCGCTTGAACCTTCGCCCGCTGGGCTTTGTGGCGACGGAATATTCGCTGGCGGTCTGGTGTCATGGCGATATCGACGGCGCCATCGAGGCCGGCACGCTCGTACTCGACCGGCTGTTCGAGCAAGACATCCTTGGCGACGATCTCGAAGCGTGGCTTGCGGAGACGGCGTTGATGAAGCGCTCGTTTCGCAATTGCGCGCTGATCGCCGGGCTCGTCGAGCGGCGGTTCCCGGGGCTTGAGAAAACCGGAAGGCAGGTCACCATCTCGACCGACCTGATCTATGACGTATTGCGCAAGCACGAGCCCGATCATCTGTTGCTGCGCGCGGCACGCGCCGACGCAGCGACCGGCCTTCTGGATATTCGCCGGCTCGGCGAAATGCTTGCCCGGATCAAGCACCGGATTCTGCACAAACCGCTTGAACGGGTTTCGCCGCTCGCCGTACCCGTGATGCTGGAGATCGGCCGCGAAACCGTTTATGGCGAGTCCGCGGACGCGCTATTGTCCGAGGCGGCGGAAGACTTGATTCGGGAAGCGACGTCCGGTGTGGAACACGAACCTGCCAGCAAGAGGAATGGAACTCGCGTTCGGCGGCGCGCGGTTTCTCGCTGATTGCAGCGGTGCGCTCTACTGGCCCGGTGAGCGGACGCTTATCGTCGCGGACTTGCATCTGGAAAAGGCCTCGTTCTTCGCCTCCCGCGGCGTGATGCTCCCGCCCTACGATACCGCGGTGACGCTCGACGAACTTGCCAGGGTCGTCGCGTTCTATCAGCCGCGCCGCGTGATCGCGCTCGGCGACAATTTCCACGACCGCGATGGCGGCTCCCGGCTCACGCAGGAACGTCGCGATGCCTTGTTCGCGCTCCAGCGCGGACGGGAGTGGATCTGGATTACCGGCAACCACGACCCGGAACTGATCGACGGCATCGGCGGCAGCTTCGCCGAGACACTCACCGAGTCCGGGCTGACGTTCCGCCACCTGCCCGGCGACGACGCTTGCGAAGTGATCGGGCATTTTCATCCGGTGGCGCGGGTTTCGGTGCGTGGCCGCACCTTGCGCCGCCGCTGTTTTGCAAGCTCCGAGCAACGGCTCGTCCTGCCGGCTTTCGGCTCGCTGACCGGCGGGTTCAACATCCGCGAATTGTCGTTCGCGCGCCTCATGGGCGGCGACTTCTTCGCTCATATGCTCGGCAGCGAGCGGCTGTTCTCCTTCGCCGCGTCGCACTGCCTGCCCGACTAGCGGCCGGCGTTCCCACGCACCACGCGAAAACCGATATTGCTCGTGCCGGTATCGGGCGTGTTGCTGCTTCTCGCGCCGACGCGATAGCGGTTGCAATAGGACTCGTGGCAGAGAAACGAGCCGCCGCGCAGCGAGCGCAGCGGCGATGCCTCGCGATGCAGCGGATCATGCGCCGACGTCACGCGATGATACTCCGGCGTGAAATGGTCGGCGCACCACTCCCAGACGTTCCCCGCAGCATTATGCAGGCCATAGCCGTTCGGCTCGAACGCATGCACCGGCGCAGTACCGTTGAAGCCGTCTTCGCCGGTATTGCGGCGTGGAAACTCGCCCTGCCAGATGTTGCAGCGGTGATCGCCGCCCGGCATCAATTCGTCGCCCCATGGATAGGTCGCCTGCGGCAGGCCGCCCCGCGCTGCCATTTCCCATTCGGCTTCGGTCGGAAGCCGGCTGTTCGACCACTGGCAATAGGCCCGCGCATCGTTCCACGAAACATGCACGACCGGATGATCGAGCCGGTCCAGTACGGTGCTGCCGGGTCCTTCCGGCTGCGCCCAATAGGCGTGGGCAATCTGCAGCCACCATGGCGTCTCGGCGGTCTGCGCCAGGACCCTGACTTTCTGCGCATCCGTCAGTAGACCTTCGAACACGAAGCTCCAGCCATAACGTTCGGCGTCCGTCGTGTAGCCGGTTTCGCGTACGAAATCGCCGAACTGAAGATTGCTGACCGCGTGGCAGGCAATTTCAAACGGCGTCAGCGTCACATCGCGAACCGGCCCCTCACCGTCATCGGGGAAGCGCCTGTCCTTCGTGCCCATCAGGAACCTGCCGCCGATCGGCCCGCTCCAGCGTCGTCTGATCTCCGCAGCCGATCGCGCAAATGTCTCAGTGGTTTCGCGCTCGCGCGCCGGCGGAGGCGCAACGGCCTCGCGCTTTGCGCAACAATCCGGCCCGCCATTCGCCATCCGGCAGCTCCAAAAGAACGCGCTACTTCTGCTTTTCTTCTTCCCAGAACGCGGTGTCGCCCTGCGCCTTCATCAGTTCGAGAATTTTCTCGCGCGGGATGACACCGCAGCGATCGGCCCAGGCATCGTATTGCGCCTTCAACGCTTTCACACGCTCGGGGTGCTTCGCCGCGAGATCGTTGAGCTCGGTGCGGTCGAGCTCCATGTCGTAGAGCTCCCACTCACCCGGATACTTGCGGACGAGCTTCCATTTTCCGACGCGCACCGCAGCATTGCCCTCGTGCTCCCAGAACAGGGGGGCATTTCGTTCCGCTTCCGACGAGAACGAAGGCACCATGCTGACGCCCTCGAGCGGAAGAATTTTGTTGCCCTGGTATTCCGCCGGATAGCTCGCACCCGCGACGTCCAGCGCAGTCGCCATGATGTCGGGTAACTGGAAGGCGCTGTGACGCAGACCACCTTTTTCTTCGATACCGTTCGGCCAGTGCACGATGAACGGCGTCGCGATGCCGCCCTCATGGATCCAGTGCTTGTAAAGCCGGAACGGCGCGTTGGAGAGATTGGCCCAGGCCGTGCCGTAGCTCTGATAGGTATCTTCCGCGCCCGGCATGATCGACGGATCGTTTCCGAACCGCACCGGCTTGCCGTCGCGCGTCGCGGCTTTTGCGATCATCAGATTGATCAGTTCCTGCGCCGTGACGTTCTCCGGAATGTCCTCGGCACAGGCGCCGTTGTCGGAGAGGAAGATCACGAGGGTATTGTCGAGCTGGCCGGCTTCCTCAAGCGCCCTGACGATGCGGCCGATTCCCTGATCCATCCGGTCGATCTGCGCCGCATAGACCTCCATGCAGCGCAGGGTCCATTCGCGGTGCGCGGCTTCATCGAAGGGCGGCTGGGTCGGATCGCGATCCGTCAGCTTCCAGTTCGGATGCAGTACGCCGTCGTCGACGAGGCGCTTCAAGCGCTCCTCGCGGAGCTTGTCCCAGCCCGCATCGAAGCGCCCTTTGTACTTGGCGATATCCTCTTCATGCGCGTGCAACGGCCAGTGCGGCGCGGTATAGGCGACGTACTGGAAGAACGGCGCATCGCCGCTCTCCTTCTTGTGCTGGCGGATGAACTCGACCGCCTGATCGCTGATGGCGTCGGTATAAAAGAACGACGGATCGTTCTCATACTCGTGTTCGACGTTCTCGTTGCCGCGCGTCAGCGTCGTCGGATGATAGAAACTTCCGGCGCCGATGATCGTGCCGTAGAAATGATCGAAGCCGCGTTGCAGCGGCCAGGCGTCGGTCGGCTCCGTCAGGTTCTGCGCGACGTGCCACTTGCCGCTGAGATAGCTTTTATAGTTCTGCTGCTTCAGCGCCTCGGCAATCGTCACGCAGTTCCGGTTCAGATTCCCCGCATAGCCCTCCGGGCCGGTGCTGTAAGTCAGAATGCCGATGCCGGTCTGGTGCGGGTGTAGCCCGGTCAGCAGCGACGCGCGCGACGGGCTGCAGCGGGCGGTGTTGTAGAACTGCGAATAACGCAGGCCATTTGCCGCGAGACGATCGAGGTTCGGCGTTTCGATCTCTCCGCCATAGCAGCCGATATCCGAATAACCCATGTCGTCATTCAGGATGATGAGAATATTGGGCCGCCCTGCCTTGCCGCTCGCCATCTTTGTTATTCCTTTCGAACTCGAAACTTCCTTAGCCGTGTCGCGTGAGGCTGATGCTCAGGCGAAAATATTCCGGCAGATACACCGCGCGCAGCAGTTCCAGCGCCCGGCCGTCCTTTGCAAGCGTCAGACGCTCGATCGAGAGCAGCGGATTGCCCGGCTTCACGCCGAGCAGCTTCGCGCTTGAGACGTCGGTCAATGCCGCGCCGATGGTCTGCTTCGCTTCCGCGATCTCATGGCCAAGCTCTTCCTCGAGCACGCTGTACATGATGATCGAAATCAGATCGCGCTTTTCGAGCTCCAGACCGATGTCGGGCGGGTAGAACGCATGCTCGATCGCGATCGGCGTCTTGTCGGCCAGTCGCAGCCGCTTCAATTGCCACACCGCGCGTTCCTGAAGCCGGTCCTTCACGCCGGCATCGTGCCGGTTGGTCATGCCCTGCTGCAGTACCTTTGCACCGGCCTCATAACCTGCATCGCGGATCGTTTCGGAAAAGCCCATGAGGCGCCCGACCCAGTTTTCCGGCTGGTTCGAACGCAGGAAGGTGCCGCGGCCGCGCGAGCGCGCGAACATGCCTTCCAGCACCAGCGGCGCGATGGCATTGCGGATCGTGATCCGGCTCACGCCGAAGTGTCGGCCGAGTTCGGCTTCCGTCATCAGACGCCCGTCGGCGTCGATCAGTTCGCCCTTCTTCACCTGCCGCCGGATCGTCTCGCGGATCTGGATGTGAAGCGGCATGGCGCTTTCGGGGCCGGCTTGTGCCGGTTCTGACGAAGCCGCTCTGCTTTTCCGCAAGTGCCCGCGCATCAGGAAATCCGCTTTCCGGTTTCGGAATCGAAGAGATGGATATCCTGGGGCCGCGCGGAAATTGCAACGGTGTCGCCTTCTTTGGGCACGTTTTCATCGCCCACCCGTACCCGGATCAGCTCGCCGCCGATGGCGAGATCCAGCACCGCCGTATCGCCGAGATGCTCGACCAGATCGACGCGCGCCTTCAGGCCTTCCGGCACGATCCTGAGCGCGCCCGGACGAATGCCCGCGATTACCTCGCGCGCTCCGGCTTCCTGCACGGTTGTCCTGAACTTCTGTCCGCCCAGAAGGACGTCGCCATCCTGATATTGCGTCTTCACGAGATTCATCGGCGGATTGCCGATGAAGCCCGCGATCTCGACCGAATTCGGTTTTGCGAAGACCTCCGCCGGCGTGCCGATCTGCTGGATTTCGCCGGCCATGAAGACCGCCATGCGATCCGCCAGCGTCATCGCTTCTTCCTGATCGTGCGTCACATAGACCGCCGTAACGTCGAGAGAACGCTGCAGCTTCTTCAGTTCCACGCGGGTTTCGAGCCGGAGCTTGGCATCGAGATTGGACAGTGGTTCGTCCAGCAGGAACAACCGCGCCTTGCGCACGATCGCGCGCGCGAGTGCGCAGCGCTGCTGCTGTCCGCCGGAGAGCTGTCCCGGCTTGCGATCGAGCAGATGATCGATCTTCACCTTGCGCGCGGCCTCGACAACCGCCGGGCCGATCTCGGCCTTCGGTACCTTGGCCATCTCCAGCGGAAAGGAGATGTTCTCGGCGACGGTCATGTGCGGATAGAGCGCGTAGCTCTGAAACACCATGGCGACATCGCGATCGGCCGCATCGACGCCCGTGACATCCTTTCCGTCGATGAACACCTGACCGGACGTCGGCGCATCGAGACCCGCGAGAATCCGCAAGGTCGTGCTCTTGCCCGAGCCGGACGGCCCAAGAAGCGCGAAGAACTCCCCGGGCTCGATCTCGAAGTTCACGTCCTTGAGCGCGACGAACTCACCGTGCTTTTTCCACACGCCCTTGAATACGACCTGACCACGCGCACTCATCGGCGCCCTCCTCCCTTGACGGCGCCAACCGTCAGACCTTTCACGATATGCTTCTGCGCCACTACGCCGAGCACGACGACCGGCAGCATCGCTAGCACGGATACGGCAGCGAGCTTCGCCCACAGCGTCTGCTCGACCGACACGAAGTTGAACATCGCGATCGTCACCGGCCTTACCGTGTTTCCGCTCAGCACGACGGCGAAGAGAAATTCGTTCCACGCGTTGAGGAAGACGAAAACCACGGTGACAGCGATGCCGCCCCGCACCTGCGGAATGATGATGCGCCAGAGCGTGCGGAGCCGGCTTGCGCCGTCGAGATAAGCCGCCTCTTCCATTTCGTAGGGGATGTCCTCGAAATAGGACACCAGCAGCCAGATCGCGAAGGGCAACGAGAACGAGAGGTAGATCAGGATGATGCCCTGATAGCTATCAATCCAGCCGATATTCCGCAGCACGATGTAATAAGGAATGATGATGCCGACGGGCGGCAGCATCTGGGTCGCGAGCACATAGAACCCGGTGAACTTCTTGCCGCGAAAGCGTAACCGCGCCAGCGCATAGGCCGCGGGAATCGCCATGACCATGGTGACGATGGTCGTGCCGACGGAAATGATCATGCTGGAGATCAGGTTCGGAATGATCGATTCCGGCCCAAACAGCACGTCGCGATAGGCGCTCAATGTCGGCTCGAAGAAAAGCTTCGGCGGATAAGCAAGCGCATCGCGGTCGGTCTTGAAGGAGTTCAGCACGCTCCAGACAATCGGGAATGCCCAGGCAAGCAGGAACACCATCGTGATCGCGAACAGCAGCACGGCGCGGAGGCGATTCACTTCGACCTCCGCATCGCGAACAGGATCGCGGAAATAATGATGGTCACGATCAGGAGCGCGACGGCAAGCGCCGAACCGTAACCGATCGAAAGCTCGGTGAAGGACTTCCGGTAGGCATAGAGGTTGAGAATTTCAGTAGCGGTGCCCGGTCCGCCACCCGTGACGGTGAAGATCGCCGCGAAAGCGGTAAGCGCCACCATGGTCCGCATGATGATGACCATGACGATCGCGGGCCGCAGCAGCGGGAGCGTGATCCGGCGAAAGCGCTGCCAGGCCGAGGCGCGGTCGATCCTTGCCGCCTCATAGATGTCGTCCGGCAACGCGGCGAGCGACGCGAGCAGCACCATGAAGGCGAACGGCGTCCACTGCCAGGTATGAATGATAACGACCGACACCATCGCGAGCGTCGGGTCGCCCAGCCAGTTCTTGCTGCCGAGCCCTGCCGTGATCGCAAGATAATCGACGATGCCGAATTCCGGCGCGAGCATGAACGTGCGCCAGATCATGCCGACCACCGCCGGCGACAAGACGACCGGAAGTATCGCGATCAGCCGAAACCAGCCTTGTCCGCGCTTCATGTCCATCACGAACAGCGCAAGCGCCAACCCAACGACGACCTGCAGCAGCACGGTGGAGATCGTATAAACCAGACTGACGACAAGCGACTGCCAGAAACGGTCGTCCTGCAGCAGCACGGCGTAGTTTTCGAGCCCGATGAAGCCGTTTGTAAACGGCATCGCCAGATCGAGCCGGTACACGCTCGTATAGACGAGAAAGATCAGCGGAAAGGTCGTCGTAAGCAGCAGCGCCATAAAGGCAGGCGCAAGCAGAAGCGTCGCAAAGCGACGCTCCCGCTGGGCCAGCACCCGGCCGAAGTCGCGTGAAGCGGCTTCGGCCGGCGTTGCGGCCACCGGATTTCCGGCAGACGACATGCTGCGTCAGCCGCGCATCATGGGTTCGATGCGCTTCTGTGCATCGTCGAGCGCGGCCTTCACCGTGTTCTGGCCCGACAAGGCGGCCTGAATTGCGGTCGCCATGGTATCGCCGATCGCCGGCCACTGCGGCACACGCGGACGCCAATCGACATCGGTGTCGCTCTGGAGCGCTTCCATCGACACCTTGACGAAGTCGTCGCCGAAGCCGTTCAGCAGCTTGACGTACTCCGCATCCTTCCAGATCGACGAACGGTTGGCGCCGGAGCGCTTGGTCGGACCCGCGAACTTGTGCGCGGTGCGCGCCTGCGTTTCGGCACTCGCCGCCCACTGGATGAAGAGCCAGGTCGCCTTCTTCTTCTTTTCCGACAGCGCGGAATTGATCGGGAAGCCCCAGTTCCAGATCGAACTGACGCGCTTGCCGCTCGGGCCTTTCGGCCAGCGTGCATAGGCGACCTTGCCGATCACCTTCGACTTGTCGGGGTTGTTGACGACCGACGCCGACGAATGCGCGTCGATGTAGCTGCCGAGCGTGCCTTGCGAGAAGGCGTCCGCGATATCCGGCCAGTTCCAGTTCGACGCCGCGTTCGGTGCGTATTTGCGCATCAGTTCGACATAATAGGCAAGTGCCGCTTCCGCTTCCGGCCCATTGACCGTGAGCTTGCCGCCCTTGAACCATTCGCCGCCGAATTCGCGGAACAGCGACGGATAAATGTACATGTTCTGGCCCGCACCCGCGACGCCGCGAAGTGCGGCGCCCCACACGCGGCTGTCCGGCGCGTGCACGGCGGCCGCGTTCTTCATGTAGTCTTCGAGCGTGTCGGCGGCCTTCAGCCCTTTGGCTTCGTAGAGGTCCTTGCGATAGACCTGAATGGTGACCTCGCCGTCATAAGGCATGCCGTAGAGCTTGCCGTCGACGCTGTTCGCACCGCGCCACGCCGCAAAGATGTCATCGGCGTTGAACCAGTTCTTGTCGGTGAGAGAAGAGTCGTTGAGGTAGGTATCGAGCTGGTCGACCCATTTGTTCGACGCATAAAGCGAATAGTACATCGGGTCCGCGGCATGCGTCGCATAGGTCGCGGTCTTCGAGGTCAGGTCGATCACGCTCTTCTGGCGGATCTGCGCCGGCGGCACTTTCTCGAAACGCAGGTTGATGCCGGTGAGCGCCTTGAACTGCGGTTCGAGCGAAATCAGATTGTCGAAATAGCTGGCGGGAATCACCGCCACGGTGATGGATTCACCTTCCGCCTGCCGCCAGTTGATCTTGGCGGACTGATAGGGCTTGAGATCAGCTTCCTGCGCCGAGGCATGCCGCAGCACCGCCGGACCGAACCCGATCATTGCCGCCGCAGCCGTCGTCGACTTCAGGAATGTTCTGCGCGTAGGCCTGTACGACTTCATTTCCTGTCCTCCCTGTTTCCGGCTTTGGTGCCGGTTAAGTTAGGACGTTTCGGGAAATGTTATAACAAGTCAACCCCGTCGCTTCGCGCCTGCACAATGCGCGTGTGCCGGGTGATCCGTTCGTACAGCCTTCGCCGTCAAACCCAGTAGCGCCAAACGTAAATCGACGTCATCACGACACCCAGTGAATCACTGCGATGCGAACGATTCCAGCAGGCAGAATCGCGACAAGGCGGCCACCGAGAATTCCGCCCACTACCGCTCCTGCCAGCATGACCAGCGTTTCCGGCCAACGGATTATCCCCTGCAGGATGAAAATCGCGACCGTCGCGAGACTGGTCGCGGACGCCAGCAAATTCTTGAGCGCATTTGCCGAGCGAACATTCTCGTTGCCGGTGATGCTAAGCACCGCAAGCAACATGACGCCAAGGCCCGCACCGAAATAGCCACCGTAAACGGTAACGGGCAGCATTAGCGCCGAACGCAGGACGGCATTTTCTCCGACAGGTGTTCGCGTCAGCATCGCCTGTATGCGACGCCCGAACGCAAAAATTATCGTGGCCGAAGCGATCAGCGCGGGGACGAGAAGAACGAAAAGTCTCTCCGGGGTCACCAGCAGGAAAAATGCCCCGATAGCGCCGCCGAGAATCGCAAGCGCGATGATGAGCGCGAGCCGCCCGTTTGGCGCCGGCAGCCGCGTCCGGTCCGCCAGCGCAGCAAAGAGGTGCCCGGGCGTAACCGCAAGCGCATTTGATGCGTTGGCGACAACAGGAGGCAGCCCGGCAGCAATCATCGCCGGAAACGTGATCAGCGTCGCACCGCCCGCGATGGCGTTAACGACGCCACCCGCAATTCCCGCGCCGAACAAAAGCGTTGCCGTCGCAAAGTCCATTCATGCCGCCATTTTTTTCGTATCTGCACTACGCCGCGCGATACGCCATTGTCGTATTAGACCGCGCTACCAATTCTTGCTGCAATGTGAGCTTCCAACTCGCCGGCGACGGAAGGGCCCACACGCAAGCCAAGCTTGCTGCGGCGCCAGAGAATATCTTCGGCGCTCGATGCCCACTCCTCGTCGATCAGGTAATTAACTTCCGCTTCGGTCAATCCGGCGCCGAAGTCCTTCCCGAGTTCGCTCGCGCTGTTCGCGCCATGCAGGAATTTTTCGGCGCGCGTTCCGTAAGATCGCGCGTAGCGGCGCGCCGTTTCATCGGTCAGGAACGGCCATTTCGCGCGCAACGTCGCGACGAGCGCTGCGACCTCGGTAAAGTCGCCACCGGGCAACGGCGCGTTCGCGGTCCAGGGCTTGCCCCGGACGCCCAATTGATTCTCGATCCGCTCCAGCACCGCTTCGGTAAGGCGCCGATAGGTCGTGATCTTGCCGCCAAAAATATTGACGAGCGGCGCGCCACTGACCTTTTCATCCTGCAAAACATAATCGCGCGTGGCCTCCTGCGCGGCCGTTGCGTGATCGTCGAATAGCGGGCGTACGCCGGAATAGGTCCAGACCACGTCCGCGCTCGTGATTTCCTGCCTGAAGTATTCGCTCGCCGCGGCGCAAAGATATTCCGTTTCGTCCTGCGAGATGCGGATATCGTCGAGATCGCCGTGGTAATCGCGGTCGGTGGTGCCGATGAGCGTGAAATCCCCTTCATAGGGGATCGCAAAAATGATCCGTTCGTCGGCATTCTGGAAGATGTAGCAGCGATCGTGCTCGAACAGTTTCGGCACGACGATATGACTGCCCTGCACCTGCCGCACGTTCTTCGGCGCTTCGTTCCCCGGCATGACGCCGATCACCTGATCGACCCACGGACCCGCTGCATTTACAAGCAGCCGTGCTCTCGCCTCGCTTTCCGCGCCACTGCGCGTATCGCGAAGCCGTATGCGCCACAGCCCGTCCTCGACGCGCGCCGACATCACCTGCGTTCGCGTTTCCACAATCGCTCCGCGGCCCACCGCATCGCGGGCATTCATTACGACGAAGCGCGCATCATCGACCCAGCAGTCCGAATACTCGAAGCCTTTGGTAAAGCCGGGCTTCAACGGCGCGCCGGCCGGGTCTTTCGTCAGATCAAGCGTTTTGGTGCCGGGAAGCTTCTTCCGGCCGCCGAGATGGTCGTAGAGGAATAATCCGAGCCGCAGCATCCACGCCGGCCGAAGCCCCTTGGCGTATGGCAGGACGAAGCGCAGCGGGCGCACAAGATGCGGTGCATTTCGCCAGATCACCTCGCGCTCGTTCAATGCCTCGCGGACCAGCCTGAACTCGTAATGCTCGAGATAGCGCAGGCCGCCATGAATGAGCTTGGTCGCCTTGGAAGACGTACCGCTCGCGAGATCGTTCTTTTCCGCAAGCCGCACGCTGAAGCCACGGCCGGCGGCATCGCGGGCAATCCCGCAACCATTCACACCGCCGCCGATCACGAAGAGATCGACCGGCTGCTCGCTTTCATTCATCGGAGCCATTTGCCGAGCGGCGCAAAATCGCGCAAGTCCGGCACCTCGCCGAGCCCGGGCGCGTCGGACAGGGTCGCAAATCCCTGCTCCGGCGCGCGCAGCGGCCCCGCCAGCTCGTCGCGCAGCGGGTTCGGATTGGCGTCGATTTCCAGCATGCCATCGGCGCCTGCGGCGGCCAGAAGATGGGCCGAGGCGAGCAATCCTATGCCGCCGCCGAGCCAGTGCGGGCAATAGGTCAGGCCCGCGGCCTTCACCCGGTCTGCGACACCGAGACAGCGCGAAAAGCCGCCCCATTTGCCGAGATCGGGTTGCACGAAACCGAGGGCACCCGACGCGATCGCGTCATCATAGGCGCCATCGCCAAGCAGGTTCTCTCCCGCGGCGAGCCGGATTTGGGTGGCGGCCGCAAGCGAGCGCCACGATTCCCAGGACTGATCCGCGCGGATTGGCTCTTCCAGCCAGTAGAGGCCGAAGCCTTCCAGCCGGGGCGCACATTCCTTCGCCTGTTCCAGGCTCCACGCCTGATTTGCGTCGGCCATCAGCCTGGTCTCGGCGCCGAGCGCTGCGCGCATGGCGCTCAGATTGGCGACGTCCCGCTCGATGCCGAAACCGACTTTCAGCTTGAAGTTCCGGTGACCCTCGTCCTGCCGCCGCGCCGCAAGCTTCTCCGGCTGGTCGGGATTGAGGCCGCTGGCATAGACCGCGATTTTCGGGGACGCGGCCCCAAGCATTTGCCACAGCGGCCTGCCCTGTTTGCGTGCCGAAATATCCCACAGCGCAATATCAATGCCGGCGATCGCCTGCGCGAGCGGTCCATGCTCGCCGCTCTGGATCGCGAGCACCGCCATGGCATCGGTCATGTCATCATTGGCGGCGAAAGGCGTCTCGAAGTGCTTGCCGACAAGACGCGGGACCAGCGTGCTCTCGATCAGTCGGGCGCGGTGCTCGGCGCCGACCGACGGAAAATTGCACCAGACCTCACCCCAGCCGACCGTCCCGTCTTCGTCTTCGATCCGCACAAACAGCGCCGGACGGTCGTGCATGACGCCGAACGAGGTCCGCACCGGCGTTTCTACCGGATAGCGAAAAACAAGCGTGTCGATCTGCTTCGGCGCGACGGGCGCGCACTCGATCCGTCTTGCGTTCAAGGCTTCAGGTCCATTTCCAGACGAATATAGTCGCCGCGGTAGGTTACTTCGCCGACGTAGATAACCGTGCCGTCCGGTGCGACGCAAACGCGGCGGACTTCCGCGACCGGCGTATTCACCTTCACGCCGAGATGTCCCGCGACATCCATGTCCGCGGTTCCGATTGCGATCGTCTGGCTTGCGCGCGCGATTTCGACGCCCGGAATATCGAGCAGCACCGGGATAATGGTTTCCTTGCGGAACCGCGCGGAGGCTTTCCTGAAAATTCGCTGGTCGATGTAGATCGAGATGACGCAGTAGCGCTCGCCTTCGCGCGAATGCACGCGACGCATGAAATGATACGACGGCGCCGCCGCGCCATCCTCGGCCACGAGTCGCGGCATCGCCGCAGACTGCTCGATCAAGGTCAGTTGCGGCTTGTCATGCCGATACACGTCGGCGAGATCGCGCAACGTCATGCCGAGCCGCAGTGACGGAGAACGCTGCGGCACCGCATTGACATAGGTTCCGCGGCCGCGCTCCGGCGAAACCAGCCCGTCCCGCGCCAAGAGATTGATCGCCTGTCTTACGGTCACGCGAGCAACATCGAACTCGCGCTGCAACTGCTCGATGGTGGGAAGCGCTTTGCCCGGCGCCCAGATGCCGCGCGCAATCCGCCCGCGGAAAAGATCCGCAAGCTGGGCGTACCGGGGTACGGGGCTATCTCCGAATGATCTGTGCACGGGTGCTTGTGCTAAAAGTTCTAACTATAGTACTATTTGGCAGGGAGGCAGACAAGTAGATGTTAAAGCGCGCCGCACTCATCATCGCGCCGTGGCTCGTCATTGTCGGTATCTGGTATGGCCTGGCTTACTCCGGCCTGATCAACGAAGCGTTGATCCCGAAACCGCATGCGGTCGCCGCGCGCTTCTGGGAGCTTCTTACCCAGGCCAGACTGCCCCTCGACATCTGGATGTCAACGCAGCGCGTGTTCCTCGGCGTCGCCGCCGGCATCACCCTCGCCGTGCCGGTCGGTTTCGTGCTCGGCTGGTACCGGCAGGTCCGCGTCTTCATCGACCCGCTCATCAACTTCTTCCGCGCGCTGCCGCCGATCGCGCTGATCCCGCTTGTCGTGGTCTATTTCGGCATCGGCGAATTCGCGAAAGTCGTGATCCTGTTCTACGCCTCGTTCTTCGCCGGCGTCATCGTCATGTACGAAGGCATCGCGCAGATCAGCCCGATCTATGTGCGCGTGGCGAAAACGCTCGGTGCGACCGACGGCGAGATTTTCCGCAAGGTCATCATTCCGCTCACGGTGCCGCACATGCTGACCGCACTTCGCGTCGCGCTCGGCGTTGCCTGGGCAACCCTCGTCGCATCCGAACTGATCGCGGCCCAGCAGGGATTGGGCGCGCTGATCCAGAACGCCTCCTCCTTCTTCCAGCTCGACATCATCTATGTCGGCATCATCTGCATCGGCTTCATCGCGCTCGCGATGGATCTGGCGATCCGCGCCTTCACACGCCGGCTCGTCTCCTGGCAGGACAGAATCGCGTGAAACCTCCCGCCCGCATTACCTTTGAGAACGTCGCACTCGAATTTTCCGGTGCGAAGGGTCCCGTCCGTGTCGTCGACAACGTCTCCTACGAGATCGGCAACGGCGAATTCGTTTCGATCATCGGCCCTTCCGGCTGCGGCAAGACCACGATGATGAACATGGTCGCAGGCTTTCTCCAGCCGACCAGCGGCAGCGTGAAAGTCGACGGCAAGCCGGTCGACGGCCCCGGCCCGGATCGCGGCGTGATCTTTCAGGAATACGGCGTATTTCCCTGGCTCACGGTGCGCGACAATATCGATTTCGGACTGACGCTTGCGGCAAACAGGAAATCGAAGGCCGAACGCGCGGATATCTGCAACCGTTACATGCGGCTGATGGGCCTCAGCGATTTCGCCGACGCCTATCCGAAAATGCTTTCAGGCGGCATGCGGCAGCGGCTTGCCATCGCGCGGGCCTATGCGGTGAAACCGCAATTCCTGCTGATGGACGAGCCGTTCGGCGCGCTCGACGCGCAGACCCGCGCGCATATGCAGGACCTTCTGCTCAAGGCGCTCCAGACCGAAGGCAAGACCGTGATGCTGATTACGCATTCGGTTGAGGAAGCAGTCTACATGTCCTCGCGGATCGTCGTGATGACGGCGCGGCCGACCCGGATCCGCGAAATCATCGAAGTGCCCTTCCCTTATCCTCGCGATCCTTCGCTGCATGAGGATCCACTGTTCGGCCAGTTGCGTTCGCGCGTGCGCAGTCTGGTGATGCGGGAATACGCCGCCCAAGCGCGCCAAACAATCGAATGAGCTAACCTAGGGAGAGTAACAATGACTTTGAAGCGGAGAACCTTTCTGCAAGGTGCCGGCGCGGTTGCCGGCCTGTCCGTGCTCGGCGCGCCCGCCATCGCGCAGAGTAAGACGAAAGTGAAGGTCGGCTACCTGCACACGCCGGCGGTCGACGGCCAGATCTGGACCGGGATCAACAACGGCAGCTTCGGCAAGCACGGCGTCGAACTGGAAATGGTGCAGTTCACGACCGGCCTCGAGCTGTTCCAGGCCATGATCGGCGGCAGCCTCGACATGCTGTCGACGGGTGCCGTCGTCTCGAACTTCCCCGCCCGCGGTCAGGGCAAGGTGTTCCTGATCAACAACGTCGAGTTTGCGACCGCGCAGCTCTGGGTGAACTCGGACATCAAGAGCTTCGCCGATCTGAAGGGCAAGAAGATCTCGACGACGACCGGCACGACCGCGCATGTGTTCCTCGACAATGCGCTGCGGGCCAACAACATCAATCCGGGCGATGTCGAAATCGTCAACCAGCGCATGGCCGAAGCCGTCACCTCCTTCATCTCCGGCGCGGTGCCGGCAGTCGCGCTGTGGGTGCCGTTCGACGTGACCGTGAAGCAGAAGGCGAAGGGCGCCCGCAAGCTCGTCGATGCCTCGGCTTACTATCCGCAGGCCGCGATCGTCGGCGGATGGGCTGCGCGCAACGAGTATTTCGACAAGAACCGCGAAACTTGCCAGAAAATCATTCGCGGCTGGCAGGAAGCCAACGACCATCTGATCGGGCCGAAATCGTCCGAGGCGATCGCCGCGCTGCAGAAGTCGCAGTACCCGCAAGTCCCGCTCGCTGATTTCCAGGAGCAGTTCAAGGCGTCGCGTTATTTCGGCTCGGTCGAATGGCGCAAGCTCTATGCCGACGGCACGGTCACCAAGTGGCTGCAACAGGTCACCGACTTCTTCGTGAAGTTCGGCAAGATCCAGAACGCCGTTCCTGCAAACCAGTATTTCGATCCCAAACTCTTCATCGAAACGATCAAGGTTTAATGCAGGAATACGACTATATCGTTGTGGGAGCCGGTTCGGCAGGGTGTATCCTGGCGAACCGGCTTTCTGCTGACCCGAACCTACAGGTGCTGCTGCTCGAAGCCGGAGGCGCGGATCGCAGTTTCTGGCTGCGCCTGCCGGTCGGCTACTACCGGACGATCTACGACACCCGCTTTTCCCGCCTGTTCGACACCGAACCGAGCGAGGGCAGCGGCGGCCGCAACGTGGTATGGCCGCGCGGCCGCATTCTGGGCGGTTCGTCGTCGATCAACGGGCTGATCTTCATTCGCGGCCAGCATGAGGATTTCGACGACTGGGAGCGGCTCGGCGCGAAAGGCTGGTCCTACAATTCGGTCCTGCCCTACTTCAAGAAGATCGAAAGCTATAACGGCGGCGAAAGCCAGTATCACGGCTCGTTCGGCGAGATCGGCGTCTCCGATCTGCGCAACAAGAACGCGTCCTGTGCCGCCTGGGTCGAGGCGGCAACGCAGTTCGGCCTTCCGCGCAATCCCGATTTCAACGGCGAAACGACCTACGGGGTTGGCGCCTATCAGCTAAGCATTCGTGACGGCTGGCGCTCGAGCTCGGCTCGCGCCTTCCTCAAACCTGCAGGCAAACGTGCAAACCTGCATGTCGCAACACACGCGCTTGCAAGCCGTGTTCTGTTCAAGGGCACGCGCGCGACCGGCGTCGAATACATTCGGGGCGGCGAACGCCACGAGGTCCGCGCGCGCAAGGAAGTCATCCTTTCGAGCGGCGCCCTGCAATCTCCGCAGTTGTTGCAACTCTCCGGCATCGGCCCCGCCACCCTCCTCCGCCAGCACGGTATTCCGGTCGTGGTCGATGCGCCCGGCGTCGGTCAGAACCTGCAGGATCACTATCAAGTCCGCACCATCGTGCGGCTGAAGACCGGCGACTCTCTGAATGACGCCGTGCGCAACCCGTTCAAACTCGCAGCCATGGGCCTACAATGGCTGGTATCCGGAAGCGGTCCGCTTACGGTCGGCGCCGGCCAGGTCGGCGGAGCGGCCTGCACAAAATACGCACAGAACGGGCGGCCGGATATCCAGTTCAACGTCATGCCGCTTTCGGTCGACAAGCCGGGCGAGCCGCTGCACGACTATCCGGGATTCACCGCTTCGGCATGGCAGTGTCACCCGCGTTCGCGCGGCGTGCTTGCGATCCGCTCTGCAGATCCGGCGGTGCAGCCGCGGATCGAGCCGCGCTATCTTTCCGAGGAAGTTGACCGGAACACGGTGGTTGCGGCGCTGGAAGTGCTCCGCGAAATCTATCGCCAGCCCGCCTTCAGGGACTTCTGGAGCGACGAAATCGTGCCCGGCCCGAATGTGCGCAGCTTCGACGAACTCCTCGCCTTTGCCCGCAACGGCGGCGGCACGGTGTTTCATGCGGTCGGCACTTGCCGCATGGGCACGGACGAGGACGCCGTCGTTGACCCGTACCTTAAGGTACGCGGTGTGGAGGGGCTGCGGATCGCGGACGCATCGGTCATGCCCACGATCACTTCTGCGAATACGAATGCGGCTTCGCTAATGATCGGCGAGAAAGCCGCCAGTCATATCCTCGACGACAAGGCGGCTTGAGCGCGAAAACGACGGTTACGGGTCGCGCAGATCGTCGTCGCGGAGCACACGATAGGACGCTCCCTCCAGATCGTCATACTGCCCCGACCTGATCGACCAGAAGAAAGCGAGCAGGCCCAAAAGCCCCAGGCTCAGCGCAAGCGGCACGAGGATCACGAGAATATTCATGCTGGCGCCTTTCTGGCGTCGGGGGGTTCAGGAACGTCGGCGAAACTGCCTTCGCCTGCTTTTCGCTGCCACCATCGCGCCCGCAGGGCGTTAAGGCTGACCAGTATAGATGATCCCGACATTGCGGCGGCCGCGACTAGCGGCGTGACGAAGCCGAACACGGCCAGCGGTATCGCCACGATATTGTAGGCAACGGCGAGCCCGAGATTCTGACGCATGACGCGCTTTGCCTGCGACGCGATATCGATCGCGTCGAGCACGGGCCGGAGATCTTCACCCATAAACATTCCGTCGGCCTGTGCCTGCGTCAGATCGGCGGCACTGATCGGCGAAAGCGATACATCGGCGGCCGCGAGCGCCGGCGCGTCGTTCAGGCCGTCGCCGACCATCAGCACGCGATTGCCGGTCGAGCGCAGCGCTTGCAGCACTTCGATCTTCTGCGCCGGCGAGCACGCCGCGTGCCGCGTGTCGATGCCGAGCTCGCGCGCAACCGCTTCAACGGCCTCATGCCTGTCACCGGAAAGAATAATGATCGCGTAGCCGCGTTGCCGGAGCGCTGCGACGATCTCCCTGGCGTCCCACCGCACGCGCTGCCCGACGCGAAACTCCGCAAGACGCGGCCCCGCACGGAAGAATATCGAAGACGTGGCGCCGCCCTTTCCTTCGGGCGCCGCGGAACAGAACGCCGCGCTGCCGAGACGAAGCTCCACACCGTCCACCACGGCCCAAACGCCACGGCCAGGTTCCTCGACAATATTCGGAAGCGGGGCGTGATCGCCGAAGCTGCTTGCAACTGCGCGGGCCAGCGGATGCCTGCTGCCGGCAGCGAGCCGTGCTGCAAGTTGCTGCATCTGCGGATCGATCTCTGTGGCATTGCAGACAGCGGCTTCCGGCAAAGTGAGCGTGCCGGTCTTGTCGAACACGATGGTATCGACCTCTGCGAGACGCTCGATCAGATCGCCTGAGTTGACGAGAAGCTTTCGCTTGAACAGCTCACCCATCGCCACGACCTGAACCGTCGGCACCGCCAAAGCGAGCGCGCAGGGACAGGTAATGATCAGGACGGCGATTGCCGTGACGACGGCGCCATGAAACCCGACGCCAGCCAGCAGCCAGCCTGCAAGCGTCAGGAACGCCGCCGCATGCACGACCGGCGCATAAAGTTGCGCCGCGCGGTTCGCCAGATGCATATAAGGGAGCCGCGCACTCACCGCGGTATCGATCAGGCGTTCCAGATTTTCGACGAACGAGTTTTGCGCCGATGAAGTAAGCCGGACCTGAAAGCTGCCGTCGAGGCTGAGCGTTCCTGCGAGGATCGCACGACCTGCCGTGGCGGGAGCGCCTGCAGTTTCGCCGGTCGCGATACTCTCGTCGATCGTGCCCTCGCCCGCTACGATCTGACCATCGGCGGGAAACCGCTCGCCCGGCCGCACGAGCACCACATCGCCGGGCCGCAAGTCTTCGACTTCGGCGCTGACAATATGCTCCCCTTCGACGCGGGTCGCGGACGGCGCGCGCAGCGACGAAACATTATGCGCGGCATTGCGCATGTGCTGACGCGTTATCTGCTCGAGATAACGCCCCAGAAGAAGAAAGAAAAGCAGCATGATCGCGGAATCGAAATAGGCATGTATGCCGTGGGTCGCGGTTTCATAAAGCGACAGCCCCAGCGCAAGCAGGATGCCGAGTGAAATCGGCACATCCATATTGACGCGTCTGGCGCGAAGGGCTTCGAGCGCGCTGCGGAAGAACGGCTGCCCTGCATAGGCGACCGCCGGCAGAACAATCAGCGCCGAGAGCGAATGGAAAAAGTCCCGTGTTTCCGATGTGATGTCCGTCGCATTGCCGGACCACACGGAAACCGACAGCAGCATCACGTTCATGCCCGCGAAGCCGGACACCGCCAGGCAACGCAACAGCCATTGCGCGTAGTTCTGCTCGTCGCTTTCCGCGATCTTGCGCAAGAGATGCGCGCGGTAACCGAGCTTCTGAATCCGATCGACGATGGACGCCGCGTCCGCGCTGCCGCGCCAGCGCACGAGCACCCGCCGCGTCGAGTAGTTCACGCGCGCTACCAGAATGCCCGGCGTACGCTTGAGACCGTCTTCAATAGATTGCACGCAGGCAGCACAGGTGATGCCCTCGACCGCAAACTGCCGCTCGCGCACCTCGCGATCCGCATCCGCTGCAATCAGTTTCGGGTTATCGAGGGCTGTCGTTGCCATGATCGGATTCTAGGGAATGCTGATCCGGTTGACGGAACGGAAGACGCGCTCTCCCCCGCGGTCCAGCGAGACCCTCGCGTTCCACTGGCCCGGCTCTATCTCGGCCTCACCCGCGAACACGCCATTCTCACTGCGGGTAAGCACGACCATATGGTCGTGCCGCTTGTCGGCGGGGTGGCGAAGCTCCAGCCGCGCACTGAATTCCGCCCAGTTCCGGGGTTCGATGTTCTGCGCAGTCAGGGTAAAACGCGTTGCGCCATTCGTGCCGGCGCTCGCCACCACGTCCACCCGTATCCGGCTCGCTTCCTGCTTTTTCGCAGCCGCGAGTTCGCGGGCGAATTCAAGCCCGGCCTGGTATGCGTTATTTGCCTCCACGCCGCCGAATGTACGGATCGCAAGTGTCGCCATCACCGCATTCACCGCGGTGATGACACCGAAGAAGGCGACCAGCGTGATGAAAACCATACGGCCAGACACTTTTCTTTCCGGCGTGTGATGCATGGCGCTTGTTCTCCGATCAGGGCGCACGGAAATATCCGCTCGCCGATGCGTTCTGTCCTGTGTTGGCATCCGTTATTCGCACCGCGATCGGCAGCGACGCCTCCGGCGGCAGTGCGGCATAATTCGTGATGAGCATGCGAAATTCCTGCGTCTGATCCGGCCCTACTTCCACGACCAACTGGCCGAGCGTGTTGACTTTCACGCCGATGATTTCGGGTGTGCCGCGGGCGAACCCCTCCACGCTCACGACGAACGCGCGGCGCTCATGCAGCTTGTTGGCGATCCGGATCGTGTAGGCATTTCGCACCGCGCCGTCGGAGAGCTTCACGAAAATCGGATTTCGATCGTGTATGAGACTGATGCCGAGTTCGCTCCGGGTCGTCAGCGTAAAGATCATGATGCCGCCGACCAGCGCGATAATCGCGGCATAGAGTACGGTTCTGGTGCGGACCAGCCGATAGATATTCGGCAGCCCCTCGGCGCGGCGGGCAATGTTGAGATCGTTGTCGTAGGCAATCAGGCTTTGCGGACGACCGACTTTCTTCATGACGTCGTTGCATGCGTCGATGCACAGACCGCACTGGATGCAATCGAGCTGCACGCCTTTGCGAATGTCCACGCCGGTCGGGCACACCCAGACACATTGATTGCAGTCGATGCAATCGCCGGCCGGCAGCCCGGCATCGCGCTGCTGGACCGACTTCTTCAAAGAGTAACGCGGCTCACCCCGATCATAGCGATAGGTTACGTTCAGCGCATGTTCGTCGGTCAGCGCGGCCTGAATGCGCGGCCACGGGCACATGTAAGTGCACACCTGCTCGCGCATCAGGCCAGCCAGCGAATAGGTCGTGAATGTCAGAACGCCGATTGAAATCCACGCGATCGCCGGCGCCTGAAATGTCGCCAGTTCTTTCACGAGCGTCGGCGCGTCGGCGAAATAGAGTACCCATACGCCGCCGGTCCACCAGGCGATCACGAGCCAGAGGAAATGCTTTGTGACCTTGCGGGTCGCCTTGCCAAAGCTCCAGGGTGCCGCGTCGAGCGCGATCCGCGCGGCCCGATCACCCTCGATCCTGCGCTCTACCCAAAGGAACAGATCGGTCCAGACGGTCTGCGGGCACAGATAGCCGCACCACAGCCGGCCCGCGAGCGCGTTCATTAAAAAGAGTGCAACGGCCGCGATGATCAGGAGCCCGGTGATGTAATAGACTTCCTGCGGCCATATTTCGATGAAGAAGAAATAGAACCGCCGCGACGGGAAATCGATGAGCACCGCCTGATCCGGTGCGTTGATGCCGCGATTCCAGCGCACGAACGGCAACAGGTAATAGATTCCGAGCGTGACGAAGAGCAGGACGGACTTGATCGTCCTAAAGCGACCATGCACCGCTTTCGGATAGATCTTCCGGTGCGGCGCATAAAGCGGCTCCTCGCTGTCTTCCAGCACGAGACCGTCGTGACGATCTGCCAAAGGGGCCGCCATCGGATGCTTCTTACTTGCCGCCGCCGAGCGAATGGATATAGGCCGTCAGCGCCTTGATCGTGATATCGTCAAGCCGGTCGACCCATGCCGGCATCACGCCGCCGCGGCCGTGATAGATTCCATCCACGATGGTTTTTTGGTCCGCGCCGTACAACCATATGGCGTCGGTCAGGTCTGGCGCCCCTACTTCGGCGCGACCCTTCCCCGTGTCGCCATGACAGGCTGCGCATTGCGCTTCGTAGACCGTCTTTCCTTTCACGACGTCGACGCCTGTAGCCGCCGTCAAGCCGGAAAGCGTCCGCACATACTCGGCAACGGCAACAATCTCCGGCATCTTGAGCAGCCCGTCGCGGCCGAATGCCGGCATGTTTCCGACATGCGCCTTGTCGTGGCCGCTGCGGACGCCATAGAGGATCGTAAAAAGGATCTCTTCAGGCTTGCCGCCCCATAGCCATTCATCATCGTTCAGGTTCGGATAGCCCTTGGCTCCGGTCGCTCCTACGCCGTGACAGCCCGCGCAATTGTCCTGAAAGGTCACCCGTCCCAGCGCGCGTGCGAGATTGAGCAATTCCGGCTGCTTGAGAATTTCCTCGAGCGGGGCTTCGCGCAGTTTCGCGACAAGCGGGGCGCGGAAGCTTTTGAGTGAATCGAGCTCCTGCTCGACCGCAGCGCGCGAACGCCAGTCGAGTACGCCCGAGGCATAAGAACTGACAAGCGGCCAGGACGGATAGACCACCCAATAGGCGATCGACCAAACGATGGTCGCGTAGAACATCCACAGCCACCATTTGGGCAGCGGCGTATTCAGTTCCTCGATGCCGTCCCATTCGTGACCGGTCGTCTGCTGCTTGGCTTGATCGCCGACTTTCTTCATTTCCGTTGCCATGGCTCAGTCTTCTTTCAACGGCATCTTCGCTGCCTCTTCGTATTTCGCCTTTCCCGATGGCCGCATGACGTAACCAATCATCAGCATGAAGACGGCAACGAAGTAGACTAGGCCCCAGGTCTGCGCGAAATTGGCGAGAGCGAGATAGGTTTCCATGCGCCGTTACCTCAAATTCGCTTTGTTCTCGTAGGCCTTGAAGTCGACGAGCGTGCCGAGCATCTGCAGATAGGCGATCAGCGCGTCAGCCTCCGTCACGCGATCCGGATTGCCGTCGAACTCGCGTGAAACCGCGCCCGGATAGCGCTTCTTCAATTCGTCGCCGTCCGGTGCATCGCGGGTCGCCTGCGTGCGCAGGTCTTCACCTGCCCTGGCGATCATGTCCTGCGTGTAGGGAACACCGAGATAGGACAGAACCTTCATCCGCGTCTGGACTTCATCCGTCTGCAACGGCGTCTTCGCAAGCCACGGGTAGCCGGGCATGATCGACGTCGGCACGACGCTGCGCGGATTGTTCAGATGTTCGAGATGCCAGTCGTCGGAATACTTGCCGCCGACCCTTGCCAGATCCGGCCCGGTACGCTTCGAACCCCACTGAAACGGGTGGTCGTACATCGACTCGGCCGCCAGCGAGTACGGGCCGTAGCGCTCAACCTCGTCGCGAAGCGCACGGATCATCTGCGAGTGGCAGACATAGCAGCCTTCGCGAACGTAGATATCCCTGCCCGCAAGCTCGAGCGGCGTATAGGGCCGGACGCCGCTCACCTTCTCGATCGTGCTCTTGAGGTAGAACAGCGGCGCGATCTCAACCAATCCTCCGATCGAAATCACGATCAGGATGCCGAAGATGAGAAAGATCGAGTTGCGCTCAAGGATTTGATGCTTTTTCCAGAGTGACATTTTTCTTCCTCAGACGGCGGATGGC
>JAEZFA010000291.1 GCA_023417665.1 Pseudomonadota bacterium
GCCTGCAGCTTTCCGTGCGTGATGATTTGTGCCACGCGATCGAGGCCGTACTTGTCCTGCACATAGCGGATGACTTCGTCGCGCCGGTCCTGACAGAAATCGACGTCGAAGTCCGGCATCGACACGCGTTCGGGATTCAGGAAGCGCTCGAAGAACAATCCGAAACGGATCGGGTCCATATCGGTAATCATCAGCGAATAAGCGACCAGCGAACCCGCACCCGAACCGCGGCCCGGTCCGACCGGAATATCCTGCTGTTTCGCCCAGACGATGAAATCGGCGACGATCAGGAAGTAGCCGTCATACTTCATCTTGCTGATGACGCCGAGTTCGTAGTCGAGCCGCTCTTTGTATTCCTCGCGGCTGTGGCCCTCGGCAATACCGAAGGCACTCAGCCGGTTCGCAAGGCCTTCTTCCGCGCGCTTGCGCAACTCCGCGGCCTCGTCGGCCTCGGGTCCGCTGAAACGCGGCAGGATCGGCTTTCGCGCAGTCGGCCGGTAGGAACAGCGCCGCGCGATTTCCGCCGTGGCGGCAATCGCCTCGGGAAGATCCTCGAACAGCTCCACCATCTCGTCCTGGGTTTTGAGATAGTGCTCGGGGCTCAGTTGCCGCCGGTCCCCTTCGGCAATGCGCCGTCCCTCGGCAATCGCGAGCAAGGCATCCTGCGCTTCGTAATCATCGCGGCTTGCAAAAAACGGCTCGTTCGTCGCAACCAGCGGAATCTGCATCGCATCGGCCAGCGCCAGCAGTGGCGGCTCGGTACGCCGCTCCCGCGCGAGATGGTGCCGCTGCAATTCGAAATAGAGCCGGTCGCCGTAGATCGTCTTCAGAAGTTCAAGCCGCGCACCCGCAAGCTCCGGCTTTTCAAGGATCATGCGATCGACCGGACCGGCAGGACCGCCGGTCAGCGCGATCAATCCTTCCGCATTCTCGGCAAGCCAGCCGGCTTCAACCCGCGGCTCCTCGCTATCCTTGCTCTCCATGAAACTGCGCGACGTCAGTGTCATCAGATTGCGGTAGCCCGCCTCGGTCGCGGCGAGCAGAACGATACGCGGCAGAACCGGCGCGGCCGCACCCGTGCGTGTCGGCGGCTCATCGCCGAAATCGACCGCAAGCGAGCAGCCGACGATGGGCTGCACGCCCTTCTCCGCCATCTTTTCCGAGAATTCGAGCGCTCCGAACAGATTTCCGGTGTCGGCAAGCGCAAGCGCAGGCTGGCGGTCTGCACTTGCGAGCGACGCCAGCTTCGCGAGCGGCAGCGCCCCCTCCAGCAGCGAATAGGAGGAATGAACGTGCAGATGAACGAACGGCGTTTTCGCCACCGGATGCCTCGCCAGGTCTGATCGAAGCGCCATTGTCCGCGTTCGGCGGGCCGGCGCAAATCGGCTTGTGGACTACTCGAGTTCCACGATCTTGCCCTCGCGCAACGTGACGCGGCGCGTCATGCGTGCGGCAAGGTCGAGGTTATGGGTCGCAATGATCGCGGCAAGCTGCGTTGCCTCGACCAGCTTCGATAGCGTGCCGAAAACGTGATCCGCCGTCTTCGGATCGAGATTCCCCGTCGGCTCGTCGGCAAGCAGAAGCCGCGGCGCATTCGCGACCGCGCGCGCGATCGCAACGCGCTGTTGCTCGCCGCCCGAAAGCTCCGACGGACGATGATCGAGCCGCTCCTGCAGTCCGAGAAAGGCGAGCAGTTCGTTCGCGCGCTTGTTTGCTTCCTTGCGGTCGAGCCCCGCGATCATCTGCGGCAGCGCCACGTTCTCGCTGGCGGTGAACTCCGGCAGCAGATGGTGAAACTGATAGACGAAACCGATCTCGTCGCGGCGGATGGCCGTCCGCGCCGCATCGGGCAGTTTCGCGGTCGGCTTGCCGTCGATATAGACCTCGCCCGCATCCGGATGCTCGAGCAGTCCGGCCATATGCAGCAGCGTGGATTTTCCCGCACCGGACGGCGCAATCAGCGCGACCGACTCTCCGGGCCAGACCGAAAGGAATACGCCGCGCAGGATCGGCAGTTCGCTCTCGCCCTGCACATAAGTGCGGCGCACGTCTTCGAGGTGAAGTGCCGGTACTTTTTCCATCACTCGTACCGCAGCGCCTCTACCGGATCGAGCCGGGCCGCACGCCACGCCGGATAAAGCGTTGCGAGAAACGACAAGATCAACGCCATCAGGATCACCGCCGTCGTCTCGCCGCTGTCCATCCGCGCCGGCAGCCGGCTCAGATAATAAAGCTCCGGCGGAAACAGTTGCGTCGAGGTGAGCCACGACACGAAGCGGCGGATTTCCTCGATATTCAGACAGACCAGAAGCCCGATTATAAAGCCGACCAGCGTACCGACGATGCCGATGCTGGACCCGGTGATGAGGAAAATCCGCATCACGGAATATTTGGTCGCGCCCATGGTGCGCAGGATCGCGATGTCGTGACCCTTGTCCTTCACCAGAATGATGAGGCCGGAAATAATGTTGAGCGCCGCAACCAGAACGATCAGGGCGAGGATCATGAACATCACGGTGCGCTCGACCTGCAGCGCGCTGAAGAACGACGAATTCCGCTGCCGCCAGTCGATGATATAGACCTGCCGCCCGGCATTGTCGTTCACGAGTTGCCGGTAGTGAATGATCTGATCGGGATTGTCGGTATAGACTTCGATCGCATTCACGTCGCCGTTGCGGTTGAAATAGGCCTGCGCCTCTTTCAGCGGCATGAATACGAAGACGGAATCGTATTCGGACATGCCGATCTCGAAAATTGCCGCAACCTTGTAGGTCTTGATCCGGGGCGTGGTGCCCATCGGCGTGACCGCGCCGCGCGGCGAAACAATCGTCACGTTGTCGCCCGCGCGCACCGATAGCTGGTCCGCAAGCCGCTTTCCGATCACGACGCCCTGCCCGGCGTCAAAGCCTTCCAGCGATCCGAACTTGATGTTGGGTCCGATGGCCGGAAGCTGCTTCAGGTCCTGTTCGCGCAGACCCCGGACGAGCACGCCGCCCGAATGAAAAGGCGACGATGCAAGCGCCTGCCCCTCGACCAGCGGGATCGCGTGCTTGACGCCCTTGAGCTTCATCAGCCGCTCGGCAACCGCATCGTAGTCGGTGAGCGGCGTTCCGATCGGCTGCACCAGCATGTGGCCGTTGAGGCCGAGAATCTTGTTCAGGAGTTCGAAGCGAAAGCCGTTCATCACCGCCATGACGATGATGAGCGTCGCAACGCCCAGCATGATGCCGACGAAGGAAAACCCGGCAATGACCGAGATAAATCCTTCCTTGCGGCGGGCGCGCAGATAGCGCCCCGCGAGCATCCATTCGTAACGCGAGAACGGCGCCGTCCCGCCCTTCGCCGCCATGATCCCTCCTGACTCGCCCGCGGCCGTCAGGCCACGAAACGCTTCACCGCATCTTCAGGCGTAATCATCTCGCGCGCCCCGCCGGCGCGCTGCTTCAGTTCTATCTTGCCTTCGGCAAGCCCCTTCGGGCCGACCAGTATCTGGTACGGCACGCCGATCAGATCGGCGGTCGCGAACTTCGCGCCCGCGCGGTCATCGGTATCGTCGTAAAGTACGTCGACGCCGCCCGCGGTCAGCGCCTGATAGAGCTTCTCGCAGGCTGCGTCGGTGGTGCCGTCGCCCTGTTTGAGATTCAGAATGCCCACGCGGAACGGCGCGATCGCCTCCGGCCAGATGATACCGGCGTCATCGTGGCTCGCCTCGATGATCGCGGCAACCAGGCGCGTCGGCCCGATGCCGTAAGAGCCCATATGCACCGGCGTGGTCTGACCGTCCGCCGTCTGGACATTCGCCTTCATCGGCTCGGAATATTTCGTGCCGAAGTAGAAAATGTGGCCGACCTCGATGCCGCGCGCCGACATCTGCTTGTCCGCGGGAATATCGTTGAAGGCCGCGGCGTCGTGCTTCTCCGAGGTCGCGGCATAGAGCGATGTGCATTTTGGAAACAGGTCCTCGAGCCCGCTGACGCTGTCGAAATCGACGGTTTCCGCCGGAATGTCGAAGCCGAGATAGTCCTTGTGGCAGAACACTTCGCTTTCGCCGGTCGAGGCGAGGATGATGAATTCGTGGGAAAGATTGCCGCCGATCGGACCGGTATCCGCCACCATGGGAATCGCCTTCAGTCCCATGCGCGCGAAGGTCCGCAGATAGGCGACGAACATCTTGTTGTAGGAATGTTTCGCTCCCGCCGCGTCGACATCGAAGCTGTAGGCATCCTTCATCAGAAATTCACGCGAGCGATAGACGCCGAAACGCGGGCGCACCTCGTCGCGGAACTTCCACTGCAGATGATAGAGATTGAGCGGAAGGTTTTTGTATGACTTCACATACGCACGGAAGATTTCCGTGATCATTTCCTCGTTGGTCGGCCCGTAGAGCATTTCGCGCTCGTGTCGATCGCGGATGCGAAGCATTTCCTTGCCGTAGTCGTCATAGCGGCCGCTCTCCTGCCAGAGATCGGCGGACTGGATCGTCGGCATGAGCATTTCCACCGCACCGGCGCGATTCTGCTCTTCCCGGATGATGCGGCAAACCTTGTCGAGCACGCGGTGTCCGAGCGGCAGCCAGGCGTAAATGCCGGCCGATTCCTGGCGGACCATGCCGGCGCGGAGCATCAGGCGGTGGGAAACGATTTCCGCGTCTTTCGGCGTGTCGCGCAGAATGGGCAGGAAGTACCGGGACAGGCGCATCGGATAGAAGCTTTCGACTCACAGGGTTCGGCAAGGACGGGGCATGAACGCATAACGCACTGGAATGACAAGCCCCGCGGGCCCCGCAGGCCCGGTCCAGAGGCCCGGCGACAATTTGCTGCACCGCAGAATGACAAGGTCCTTCAAGCTGTTCTAACTTTCCGAACCGATTGGGAAACGGCGTGAAGCCGGGCCCAGGTCTCGGGAGGAAGAGAAACCCCACCGCTCTGGCGCGTCGATCGCGACGAGGGGCAAGGCGGTCACCGGAAGCGGGGGGGGGGGTTTATTTAA
>JAEZFA010000035.1 GCA_023417665.1 Pseudomonadota bacterium
CGCATGCCGCGCACGCTGATTTTGGAGCCGACCCGCGAACTCGCGGCCCAGGTCGAAGAGAGCTTCGTCAAGTACGGCAAGAACCACAAACTCTCGATGGCGCGCCTGATCGGCGGCGTCTCGTTCGACGATCAGGACAGCAAGTTGATGCGCGGCGTCGATGTGCTGATCGCGACGCCGGGTCGCCTGCTCGATCATTTCGAGCGCGGCCGGCTGCTGCTCACCGGCGTTGAACTGCTCGTCATCGACGAAGCCGATCGCATGCTGGACATGGGCTTCATCCCGGACATCGAACGCATCTGCAAGCTCGTGCCATTCACGCGGCAGACGCTGTTCTTCTCCGCGACCATGCCGCCGGAAATCCAGCGGCTGACCGATACCTTCCTTTCCAATCCCGCCCGCATCGAAGTTGCACGGCCTTCCTCCACCGCCGCGAACGTCACGCAGAAGCTCGTCAAGACGAGCTCCAAAGACTACGAGAAGCGCGACGTGTTGCGCCGGCTGATCCGGGACGCGGAAGCGACCCTCAAGAACGGCATCATTTTCTGCAACCGCAAGCGCGATGTCGCGACCCTGCACAAATCCCTCGTCAAGCACGGCTTCAATGCCGCGGCACTTCACGGCGACATGGACCAGCGCGCCCGCATGGCGGCGCTCGATTCCTTCCGCAAAGGCGAAACGACCCTGCTGGTCGCAAGCGACGTCGCCGCGCGCGGCCTCGACATCCCGGAAGTGAGCCACGTCTTCAATTTTGACGTGCCCTACCACGCGGAAGATTACGTCCACCGCATCGGCCGCACGGGCCGCGCGGGCCGCAGCGGCGAAGCCTTCACGCTCGTCGCCTCCATGGACAAGAAATCGCTGGACGCGATCCAGAAACTGATCGGCCAGAACATCGAATGGCTCGAGGGCGTAGCCGCACCTGTGGTGGAAGCGGCGGAAGTAGCCGAGGACGCGCAGGAGCCTGACGCCCGCGAGAAGCGCCGTGGCCGTCGTGGCGGCAGAGGCCGGCGCGGCGAGAAACGCCAGGCAACCCCCGAGAGCACCGAGAAAGCACCGCGCAAGACGGCGGAGCCCAGGACGGCTGCTCCGAAGCCGGCGCGTGAGCCAGCCGCAGCTTCCGCGAAGGATCGCCCGAAGCGGGAGGATGGGATTTCCGAAGATGCCGCGCAGTTGCCCGCTTTTCTGCTCCGTCCGGTAGCGCTGAAGCGTCGCGAAACGGCTGGTTGATATACCAACCATTTGCGAACGTTTACGAATTTACCAGTCATTCACCGGTGGAACTCTAAGGTATCGCTGTAGGGATGCGATTCACGCATCCCGCAGGGCGCGCTGCCGCTTCCGCGCAGCGCGATGGGCTGTATGGCTTTCACCGACCCCGATTTCGACCGGACTATCGGCCTTGCCGAAGCCGCGCTTGAACGCATCAAGGCGCTTGGGGTCGTCGCCTCCCCGCACAATTATGAGATCTGGTACACCTACGCCTCCGGGCAGGATCCGGAGCTGAATACCGCGATTAACAACCTGCTCAACGTGCAGGGCACCATCAGCGCGGCACAACACGAAGAAATCTTCCTCAAGTTCTTCTCGGCGGCCGAAATCGGCGAGCGCATCGACAAGGTCGGCACGCAGATGGCCGGCGAAATCGAACAGGTGATGTCGATGATCACCGCCGCCATTGGCAGCGCCGACGACTATTCGCGCTCGCTGGCAGGCGCCAGCGCCGACATGACCAACGACGGCGACCGCGAACAGGTGCGCATTATCGTCGAGTCGCTGATCGGCGCGACCCGCGAGGTCGAAACCAAGAACCACGAAATGCAGCAACGACTTAAGGATTCCCGTCAGGAAATCCGTCAGTTGCAGGAGAACCTCGAAGTCGTCCGCACGGAATCGCTCACCGATCCGCTGACGACGCTTGCCAACCGCAAGTTCTTCGACAATTCCATCGATCGTATGGTCAAGGAAGCCAACGCAACAGGCGAGCCGCTTTCGGTAATCCTCACCGACATCGACCACTTCAAGAAATTCAACGACACCTTTGGTCACCTGACAGGCGATCAGGTTCTTCGCCTTGTCGCGGTTTCGCTCAAGCACAACGTTAAAGGCCAGGACGTCGCTTCGCGTTACGGCGGCGAAGAATTTGCGGTGGTGTTGCCGAAGACCTCGCTGGCATCGGCGGTCACGGTCGCGGACCATATCCGCCGCTCCGTGCAGAGCAAGGAATTGATGCGCCGTTCTACCGGGGAGAGCCTGGGCCGGGTCACGATCTCGCTCGGTGTTTCCAGTTGGCGTCCCGGCGACGATGTCGCCTCGCTCCTTGAGCGCGCGGACTCCTGCCTTTACGCGGCCAAAGCCGCCGGCCGGAACTGCGTCATCGCGGAAACCGCGCTCGAAAAGCACCCTCCGGCAAAGGTCGCCTAGCGGCGCGCCGCTTTGCCCTTTGCGCTACGGCTTGAAGACACCCGTTCGGGTGTCTTTTTTGTTTTCGCCTTCGCCTTTGCGACGGTCTTCGCTTTCGACTTTTGGCCCGCCGCGCGCTGCGCGGCGGCAAAAGCTTCCCGCGCGAAGCCCGCGAAATCGTCCGGCTCGTCATAGAGCCGCTCAGGCACCTTCCAGTACGACAGCGCGATCTCGCGACCGCGTGCGCGGTAAATGAACGGCTCGGAGTTTTCCGCTGCCAGCTTTGGAATGGTGAGATCGTCGGCTTTCAGGAACAGCTCGCCGTCCTGTTCGATTGCGAACATCATGCCATCGGCGAAGACGCCATGACCGCCGAACATGCGGCGCACGCTGACCGTGCCGAATTCAATGAAAAGTTCGCGGATGGATTCGGGCTCGTCGAATGCCACGCGCGGGGCCGGTCGCTTAGTTGACCGTTTCCGGCTTCGCCGGCGTGATCGAGACCGACTCGCCGCAACCGCAGGCCGAAGTTTCGTTCGGGTTCTTGAACACAAACTTCGCGGACATCCTGTCGACGGTGAAATCCATCGTGGTGCCGAGCAGGAACAATACCGCCTTGGGATCTATCAGGACCTTCACGCCCTGCGTCTCGACCACTTCGTCGCCCTTCTCCACGGTTTCGGCGAGATCCATGGTGTAGGCCATGCC
>JAEZFA010000038.1 GCA_023417665.1 Pseudomonadota bacterium
GTTGTCCCCACCCGGCCGCGCTTTCGCGCGGCCACCCTCCCCATGAAGGGGAGGGAAAGGAACGATTACTTTGCCGTCGCCTTCCCCTGCACGATCGGCGGCTTCGCGTTCAGCGCTTCGACCTGAAATCCGGCGACGCGCTTGTAATTGTTGGCGATGTCTTCGAGTTCCTGCCGCGTCAGTACTTCGGTGACGACATTGAAGCCGTCCGGCGCGCGCTCCTCGACCATCTGCATGACCTGCTCGGGTCCGTTGCCGCGGTTCAGCATCACGAGCTGCGTGGTCGCCGGACGCCGCTCGGCCTCATAGGCTTCGAGTGCGGCGGTGGTCTCGCCCTTGTCCTGAATTTCACGCGCCAGCACGCGTGCATCGAGGATCGCCTGCGAGGAGCCGTTCGAGCCGATCGGATACATTGGATGCGCGGCGTCGCCCATGAGCGTCACGCGGCCGAAGGTCCAGCGGTCCAGCGGGTCGCGGTCGACCAGCGGATACTCGTAGAAATATTCCGCGTCGCGGATCAGGCCGGGCACGTCGAGCCAGTCGAAATTCCAGTTCTCAAACCACGGCGCGAATTCCTCGCGCTGGCCGGCGCGGTTGTAGTCCTCGCGCCGCCAGTCGTAGTCGGCGGCAAGCTCGCGCTCCGCGATCCAGTTGAGCATGGGCTCGCCGCGTTCGCTGTCTTCGCGCGAGATCGGATAGGCGACGAACTTCACCTGCTGGTAGCCCGCCATGATCATCGAGCGGCCGGTGAGGAACGGCTTGGCCCGGGTGACGCCGCGCCAGAGAATCCGCTTGGCCCAGATCGGCGCGCCTTCGTCGGGATAGAGCTTGCCCCGGATCGTCGAGTGAATGCCGTCGCAGGCGACCAGGAGCGTGCCGTCCTCGCTCGGCAGGATTTCTCCGCGCCTGCCGCTGAAGAACACGCGCACGCCGTTCGGCGTTTCTTCCCAGTGCGAGACGTGACGGCCGGTCAGCACGTTCTCCGCGCCGAGCCGTTCGATCGCGGCGTTCAGCAGGATCGTCTGCAATTCCCCCCGGTGGATCGAGAATTGCGGCCACTTGTAGCCGGCCTCGAGCCCGCGCGGCTCCGACCAGATCTGCTTGCCGTGCTTGGAGTAATAGGCAAGTTCGGAAGTGCGGATGCCGGTGCGGTCGAGTGCGTCGAGCAGCCCGAGTTCGATCAGTTCGCGACAGGCATGCGGCAGCACGTTGATGCCGACGCCGAGCGGCTTGATCTCCGCGACGCTCTCGAACACGCGGCATTTGACGCCGATCTGATGCAGGCTCAGCGCAAGCGCGAGTCCGCCAATGCCGCCGCCGGCGATGAGAACTGTCATGGGGTTTCCTCCGCGTCCCGTCCTTCGAGACGCGCGACGCTATCGCCCGCGCTCCTCGGGACGAGGTCTTGTTGTTTATTCCCCGCCGCCGTTCTTGGTGTTCAGCGTCATGTCCGGCGCTTCCGGATTCTTGATGCCGACGACATGATAACCGGCGTCGACATGCAGCACTTCGCCGGTCACGCCGCGGCCGAGATCGGACATCAGGTAGAGCGCGCTCGCGCCCACTTCCTCGTTGGAGACGTTGCGGCGAAGCGGGGTGTTGTATTCGTTCCACTTGAGAATGTAGCGGAAGTCGCCGATGCCGCTCGCGGCGAGCGTCTTCACGGGCCCGGCGGAAATCGCGTTGACGCGGATGTTCTTCGGACCGAGGTCGGCTGCGAGATAGCGCACGCTCGCCTCGAGTGCTGCCTTGGCGACGCCCATCACGTTGTAATGCGGCATCCACTTCTCGGCGCCGTAATAGGTCAGCGTCGTGATCGCGCCGCCGCGCGGCATGCGCTTTTCGGCGCGCTGCGCGATTGCGGTCAGCGAGTAGCAGGAGATCGCAAGCGTCATGTTGAAGTTGTCGGCCGTGGTGTCGACATAGCGGCCGTCGAGCTGCGCCTTGTCGGAAAACGCGATCGCATGCACCACGAAGTCGAGATCGCCGAGCACCCGGTCGGTTTCGGCGAATACCGCGTCGATGGTTGCGGGGTCGGTGACGTCGCAATGGCCCGCAAGCTTCGCGCCGAGTTCGGCGGCGATCGGCTCCACGCGTTTTTTGAGTGAATCGCCCTGATAGGTCAGCGCGAGTTCCGCGCCGGCGTCGGCACAGGCCTTGGCGATGCCATAGGCGAGGGAGCGGTTGTTCGCGATGCCGAAAATGAGCCCGCGCTTTCCGCGCATCAGCCCGCTGGTATCGCTCATTCTTTCGGCCCCCGGCTACGCAAAACCCCTTTTCAGCGGGGTGATTTCTTTTGGCATGGGTCTAAACGCGCCTCAAGCCGGGGAGTGTTCAAGGGTTGTAATGAATTGTCTCGGTCGTCCCCGCGAAAGCGGGGCTGGAAGCCTTCCAAGCCTCAGGGTGAGGAGTGCCGAAGGCGCCTCAGGACGAGGCTCAATCGCCGCCCTTCAGCTTCTTCGCGAAGGCTTCGAGTTCCGCGTCGGCCCCTTCCGGCAGCACGATATTGATCGAGGCCAGGAGATCGCCGGCCGGGCCGTTTTTCTGCGGCAGGCCCTTGCCCTTGAGCCGGAAAGTCCGCCCGCCCGAGGTCCGGGGCGGAATTTTCAGGTCGACCGCGCCGGAAAGCGTTGGAACCCGGACCGAGCCGCCGAGAATCGCGTCGGCCAGCGGCACCGAAACTTCGGCGCGCAGGTTGGCGCCGTCGATCTTCAGCTCCGGATGGGACGCGACGTGGATGGTGACGATGGCGTCGCCCGGCGTGGCGGGACCGGGGAACCCCTGTCCGCGCAGGCGGATCTGCTGGCCCTCATGGACGCCGGCGGGGATGCTCACCTCGACTTCCTTGCCCGAGGGCAGCGCGACGCGCTTCTTCGCGCCGCCGGCGCTTTCCTCCAGCGAGACGGTCACGGACAGGGCGACATCCGCGCCCTTGGACTGCGCCTGCTCGAACTCCTCGTAGCCGGTGTCGCCATGCGGCTGGCGGCCGGAGAAGCCGCCGCCGAAGATGCCGCTCAGGATGTCCTCGAACCCGCCGCCCTGCTGCTGGCGGGGCCCGCGGTTTCCGCGCCGCTGAAAGCCGCCTGGACCGTAGGAGAAACTTTCGAAGATCGTTTCGCCGCCCGGGCCCTGCCGGAAATTGCCCGGATCGAAGCCGCCCTGGCCGAAGCCGCCATGCTGGCGCGGATCGAAATTGAACCCCTTGGGCTTTCCTTCCGCATCGATCTCGCCGGCGTCGAAGGCCTTGCGCTTCTTCTCGTCGCCCAGAATTTCGTAAGCGGAATTCAGCTCGGAAAAGCGCGAGGCCGCCTTCGGATCATCCTTGTTGGAGTCCGGGTGATGCTTCTTGGCGAGCTTCCTGAAGCTCTTTTTGATCTCGTCGGCGCTGGCTTTGCGGCCTACGCCGAGCACCTCATAGGGGTCGCGCAACGGTTCAAAATCCTTTCGGGCCGCGGCCTTTTCTGGCCGGTTCCCGTGGCTTATTTGGGGAGCACGGCGGGTCGGCGCAACCGCCTTACGCCGCCTGTTCCTTGGCCGTTTCGATCTTTGCCAGCGTTTTGCGCATGGCTTTCTCTGCGTGCCAGAGGTCGTAAGCCTGCTGCATGGCGAGCCAGAGATTGGGGCCGTTGCCGCAGAACTTGCCGAGCCGCAGCGCCATCTCCGGGGTGATCGGCGCTTGCTCCGCCAGAATGCGGTGAAGCAGCTGGCGCGATACGCCGAGCTTTTTTGCTGCCGACATGACCGATTCGCCGATGGCAGGGAGCACGTCGAGCCGCAGGATCGTCCCGGGATGGGTAGGGGCTCGCTTGCGCAGCCCAGCGGCGTATTCCGCCATTTTTATCCTCCTGTTTCGACCGGTCCATTCCGGTCGGTTAGTGATACTGTTCGAAATCAACGCGATAGGCGTTGCCATCCTCGAACTCGAACGTAATGCACCAAGGTCCGTTGATGTGGACCGTGTAGCGCTGCGGTTTTCCTCTCAGTGGATGAAAATCAAAACCGGGCTGGTTCATGTCGTCGGGTGCAGTAGCGCTATCGAGTGCGTCTAGTCTGCGCATGATCCGAGCGTGGAATTTCTTCTGAATTCCACTGCTGTCGCCATCTTCAAACAGCTCCTTTAAACTTTTGCTTCTGAAGCTGCGGATCATTGTTTACTGTAACTCAATAAGTTACATTTGTCAATTATTTAGCGACAGACTGCGCGGGGAAACAGCTTTTTTGAAATGGGCGTTTTCTCTATATTTCTCAATATACTGAACGATTCCTCGAAAAAGTTTATCCCCATGCCTCGCCACGCGCCGATACTGCGCGCCGTCTCGATCCACGAGGGGCGCGTGAGCTCGCGTGGCTTTCGTCGCGGATCGGGAGCGGTGGCTGCGAAGGGAAGCGTAACGCACTTCGTTTTGCAGCGGCTGAAGTCGCGATGGTTCCGGCGAGCTTGCCGCTCGTCACAAGGACCTTTCTTGGCGGTGTCGTGCGTGCCCGTGCCAATGGGCCACGCCGAAACCGAAAAGGTCCGTCAGCGGTGGATAGCTTGGTCAGTCCACCGGGGGCCGCGCGTATAGGCCGTAACCCATCCGCGCGCGGGCGCCGGTAGTGACCGGTTTCTTCGCGGTGAATGAAGTTTCGTCTGCACTTTTTCCTTTCGTGCAGGCGGCCGTGGCGGGATCGGAAATTCCCGGCGTCCGCGCCGCCCTTTTTTTCAAGGGCGCAGCAGAACTCGGGCCTTCAGGGCGCGAGAATGCGAACGGCTGTCTGAAATTTGAATCGGGTCGAAGGCCGGTCGTCGCCTGCGAAGGCTAACTCTTCCGGAGCGGCTTGACCGACTTCACGTCCCAGACGTTCGCGCCGGTGCGGCAGGCCAGTCCCTCGGACCAGGTTTCGATCCCGTCCTTGACGTGGCTTGCGATGAAGTTTCGGCAGGGCATGCCTTCTTTGGTGAAGGCGGCCGCAATCGGCGTCACGGTGCCGCGCGCGCCGCTTGCCGGATTTTCCCACGGCACGCTCGGGCCTTCGTCGGTGCGCGCCAGCGCCTCGCGCAGTGCGGCCTGCGCCAGCGGCCAGTCGATTGCCGTCATGCCGGCCGGAATGTTGCCGGTGCTTGCCATGTGCAGCGGGATCGAGCCGGTATGTTCGGGGTCGCTTCGCTGCACGGCCGGCGCCATGTCGCTGACGCCGCCGGGCAGCAGCGAGGAAAGCTGGGTGGAGCAGCCGCCGAGCAGCATGGCGATCAGGCCCACCGCGATCGGCGTGCCGAAGAGCGACGCCGCAGATAGCCGGCTCGCCGTCTTTCCGTGGTAGGGAAGACGCTCCACTTCCGGTAAATCACGCTCCGACGACGTCTGACGCACCCGCAACTCCAGCCCGGACGAAACAAGAAGAGCCAAGGATGAATGAGCGCACGACAGGGTTAATTTCCGGTGACTTTACCGAGAGCACCGACCCCTTCGGACTGTTTGCCGCCTGGTTTGCCGAGGCCAAGGCCGCCGAGCCGAACGATCCGGACGCCATGGCGCTCGCGACCGTCGATCCCGACGGGCTGCCGGACGTGCGCATGGTGCTCCTGAAGGGGGCGGACCCGCGCGGCTTCGTTTTCTATACGAACGAGGGCAGCGTGAAGGGCGACGAGCTTGCCGCGACCCCCAAGGCCGCATTGGTGCTGCACTGGAAGTCGCTCCGCCGCCAGGTTCGCGTCCGCGGGTCCGTGGAGCGCGTTTCGGACGCAGAAGCCGACGCCTATTTCGCGAGCCGCTCGCGGCCGTCGCAACTCGGCGCCTGGGCCAGCGAGCAGTCGCGCCCGCTGGATTCCCGCGCGACCTTCGAAGCGCGTTACGCGCAAACCGAGAAGCGTTTCGACGGCAAGGACGTGCCGCGCCCGCCGCATTGGGGCGGCTTTCGCATCGTGCCGCACTCCATCGAATTCTGGATGGACCGGCCCCATCGCCTGCATGACCGCGCGCGCTTTACGCGCGACGACGCCGGCGGCTGGCAGAAGACGCGCCTTTATCCGTGAGCAGATGACATGCCCGACACCAACGCAAAAAAGCGCACACTGCTGTTGACCGGAGCGAGCCGCGGCATCGGGCACGCGACGGTGAAGCGCTTCTCTTCGGCGGGCTGGCGCGTGATTACCTGTTCGCGCCACGGTTTCCCGGAAAACTGTCCGTGGGAAGCGGGGCCGGAAGACCATATTCAGGTCGATCTCGCGGATCCGAAGCAGGTGGTTGCCGCGATCGAGGAAATCAAATCGCGCATCGGCGGCGAACTGCATGCGCTGGTGAACAACGCCGGCATTTCACCGAAGGGCGAGGGCGGCAAGCGCCTCGGCGCGATCGAAACCGCGTTCGAGGACTGGCAGCGCGTGTTTCAGGTGAACTTCTTCGCGCCGATTATGCTGGCGCGCGGCCTCGTCGCGGAACTCGAGAAAACGCAAGGCGCGGTCGTGAACGTGACCTCGATCGCCGGCTCGCATGTGCATCCGTTTGCCGGCGCGGCTTACGCGACCTCGAAAGCGGCGCTGACCTCGCTGACCCGCGAGATGGCGGCGGACTTCGGGCCCCGCGGCATTCGCGTGAATGCGATTGCGCCGGGTGAAATCGACACTGCAATTCTTTCGCCGGGAACGGAAAAGCTGATCGAGCAGATTCCGTTGCGTCGTCTCGGTCAGCCCGATGAAGTGGCGAAGATCATCTATGTGCTGTGTACGGAGATGTCGTCTTACGTCAGCGGCGCCGAGATTCACATCAACGGCGGGCAGCACGTTTATTAGCCCGCGTGATCCCGAAAAAGCGGGAACCGGCTTTCGGACAGGATCACGCGCCAGTAAAAGCTACAGCCACCGCTTCCACTTGAAGAAGAAGTAGGGGCCGATCGCGGCGAAGACCATCGCAATCAGCGCCAGCGGATAGCCGTAAACGTGGTCGAGTTCGGGCATGTGCTTGAAGTTCATGCCGTAGATCGACGCGATCAGAGTCGGCGGCATCAGCGTCACCGCCATCACCGAGAACAGTTTGATGACGTTGTTCTGCTCGAGGCTGACCATGCCGAGCGTCGCGTCGAGCAGGAAGGTGATCTTGTTCGCAAGAAAATGCGCGTGATCGGTCAGCGAGGAGATATCGCGCGCGACACTCTTCAGATGCACGCGCTGCTCCTTGGGCAGCCCGACCGTTTCGGCCTCATTGGTGAAAAACAGGACGAGGCGGTTCAGCGAAACCAGGCTTTCCCGCGCCTTGGAAAGCAGGTCGCCCTTGCGCCCGATGGTCCGCAGGATCGCCTGATAGCGCTGGTTCGGGTCGTCGCGCGCGGCATTGCGCTCGAAGACGCGGTTCGAGACCTTGTCCACCTCGGCCGCGAGCTTCTCCAGAATGTCGGCGACGCGGTCGATGATCGCGTCGAGCAGTTCCACCATGATCACCGGGCCGGTGGTGCTGGCGGAGCAGGCCTTCGAAAGCTTGCCGGCAAGATAGGTGAAGGGCTTCGGCGTGTCGTAGCGCACCGTGACGAGCTTGTTGCCCGCGATGATGAAGGTGATTGCCGTGGTGCCGGGTTTGTCGGTCTCGGTGTCGAACAACAGCGTCGCGGTCATGTAGCGCGCGCCGTTCTCGATATAGAGGCGGCTCGAGATTTCGATCTCGGCCATTTCCTCCCGGGTCGGCACCATGACGCCGATCATGTTCTCGACGAGTTTGTCTTCGCCGATGGTGGGTGCAACGAGATCGACCCAGATGGCATCGGCCGGGCAGGCCTCGCCCTCCTTGACCTCGATGCGAACCAGCGAGGCGCCGCGCAGGACATGGGCGAAGAGCATGTATTTCCCCGCAAGGTAGGAGGCTGCTTACTTCGCCTCCACTACCGCGACTTGCAGAGAGCGTCCATAACGGCGCGGCCTGCGCGCCGTCATCATCCCGTAACGAAATGCGGTGTCGTCAGATCGACAGCATTTCGAGATCGCGCAACGTCACCACGCGCGGCTTCGGCGCATAGGCGTCGTTCTTCTGCTCGCCGGTATAGGCAAGCGTGGCGGCGAGCGCCGAGATGCCGACCTTGCGGTACTGGCTCTCAAGGCCCGGCCGGCTGGATTCTCGCGATTCGATCTTCGTATTGGCGTTGGTTGCCACAGACATTTTCTACTCCAAACCCTTTCATCGTCCCCGAAAGGGCGCGGGTTTTCGCGCCGGACTAAGGCGCTTTTGCGCACTTGGCGCGGCTCGAATAGGTTGATTCAGCGAAAGATTTCCGGCGGATTTCGAGCCCGGCCAGCACAGGCTCCACATTGCTTAACAGCCGTTAAGCGAAGCTTTCGAAGACGGGCCTGCCGCGCAAATGCCCGTCCTGCGGGCATTTTGGCTACCGCGTTGCGACATTTCTGCCACAGGATTTGATATCCAGCAGCCGCAAGGCCTTAAGCCCTTTCCGTCAAAAATCAGTTCGGTTACTGACTGGCTAAGCTTGGGGGCAAGCGAACTTCTGGGTCTTTTGAAAATGCGGATTCGTCTCCTTGCTGTTGCACTCATGGCCTTCTCGTTGGCCGGCTGCATCAGCGATACCCTCGATCCGGTTCCCGAGTCTGCGATTCCTGCGCGCGACCGGAAACTCATCGCGAGCGCGCCTTATCTGAACCACAAGCCGGAACAGAGCTGGCTTCGCCACCTGGTCGATTATCCGACCAAGGACAAGCCGGGCACGATCATCGTCGATACCGACAAGAAGTTCCTTTATCTCGTGCAGCCGAACGGCAAGGCCTATCGCTATGGCGTGACCGTCGGTGAAGAAGGCATGGCGTTCAAGGGCGAGGCTCATGTGCGCCGCAAGGCCGAATGGCCGGACTGGACGCCGACGACGGACATCCTGAAGCGTTTCCCGAATCTTCCGAAATATGTTTCGCCGGGTCCGCACAATCCGATGGGCGCCCGCGCGCTGTATCTCTATCAG
>JAEZFA010000042.1 GCA_023417665.1 Pseudomonadota bacterium
CACGCCGAACGAAATCGTGCAGCGCTATTCGAAGATTTTCGCGGAGGCGTTGAAGAAGCCCGAATTGAAGAAGCGGCTGCTCGAACTGGGCCTTTATGCAACCGGCTCCACGCCTGAAGAAATCGCAGCCATTCACAAGAAAGACTCGGCCTTCTGGGCTGAAGCGGTAAAACTTTCCGGTTTCAAGGCAGGAAATCAGTAGTCCGCAGCCGATCGCGGCATATTGCATCGCCCGCTGCCCGCGTTTTCAACACGCGGGCGGTTGGCGCTGCCGCCCGAGGCGGGTAGAAAACCTCCACTCATGAATCGGAGTGGAGATGTATCGGGCAGTTTTCGCGTCGGCCATTCTTGTGGTGGTTCTGGCCAGCGGCACCGCTGACGCCTCCGATAAACGGCAGAAGCAACTCGAGAAAATGCTCAAGCGCCTGGATCCCGCCACGCGGCTGGAGCAGGTCTGCGATGCGGCTGCGATGCAATACATCGCGCGCGAACATCGGCAATTCCGGATTGACCGCTCGGTCGTCAGCGCGCTCGAGGAGCCGCGGGTCAAGGACAATACGCTGAGCGGCAAAGGCGGTGCGTTCCGCTCAAAAGGAAAGTGGTACCAGTATTCCTTCACCTGCCAGGCGACGCCGGAACGGCTGCGCGTGCTTTCCTTCAAGTACAAGCTGGGCGAAGAAATTCCCGAGGCGCAGTGGTCGCAGCACGGGCTTTATCAATAAGGGGACATCCATGCCTGAAGTCATCGTTCACGCCGCCGCCGGCCGTACGCCGGAGCAGAAGAAAGCGCTGATGCTCGACATCACCGAAGCGGTGGTGAAGAACTTCGGCACGCCCAAAGAAGCGGTGACGGTCACGATCATGGAGTCGCCGAAAGAGCTGAAGATGAAAGCCGGCGTGCTGTTCAGCGAGCGGTAACACCGCCCGTTCGCGAAAGCAGGAGCGTGGCTAGGCGATCTCCCGCTCGAGATTGCCGAGCAGCGTGGTCCAGCCCTTGCGGCTTGCCTCCCGCCATTCCGGCGGGGTGTCGAATTCGGTCAGGGTCAGTTCGCAGCCGGTGCCGGTTGGCACGATCTCGATTTCAATCCGCGACACCGACGGATCGAATTGCGGCACGCTCAAGGTGAATACCAGCCGCCGCGGGCGTTCGATTTCGAGATATTCGCCGATGTGGCGGATTTCTCCCTTGAACTCGCCGCTGTCGCGCCGGTCGATGATCTCGTATTTTCCACCGACGCGCGCGTCGATTTCGCAGCGAACGATTTCGCCGGCGTCGGTCGTGTAAAGCCAGCGGCGCGTGATTTCCGGCGTGAGCCAGGCGTCGAATACGCGCTCGGCAGGGAAGGGGAATGCATGGGTGATGACGAGCGACGCTTCCGTCATGGTTTCTTCACCTCATACATCATGATGTAGTTGCCGCAGGTATCGTCGAAGACCGCGATCACCGGCCCGCCGCCGGGCGACGGCTGCGGCGGCATCCTGAAGGCAACGCCCCTGGCTTTCATGCGCTCGTACTCTTCCGCGACGTTATCGGAAGCGAGCATCGTGAAGGGCACGCCCATCTGGCGGAGCGCGGTGCGATAAGTCTTCGCGATTTCCATGCCGCAGGGTTCGAGCAAAAGCTCCGGGCCGTCCGGTTCGTCGGGCGGCACCAGCGTGATCCAGCGCGCGCCGCCCGCCGGAATGTCGGTCTTCACCGTGAAGCCGAGCACTTCGGTGTAGAATTTCAGGGCATGCGCCTGATCGTCGACGACAATGCTCTCCAGTCTTACGCGCCTAGCTGGTCCTCCAAACTCATTCCGGCATTCGCTCGAACTTGTGCAGTCCGGGATCGAGCGGGTCCCATGCGTGCCCGCGGACGCTGTAGGTCACGGCTTGCGGATTGAACCGGCCGGGATTGTCGAGACTGCCGGCGTGGATCGCGATCATGTCGGGATTGGGCACGAAGGTGAGATAGACCGGCGTGCCGCAATCGGGACAAAAGGCGTGATCTTTTTCCTGCCCGCTGTCTCCGGTGGTGCGCCAGGTTTTTGCGCGGCCGGAGATGGTCATTCCGTCCCGCCCGGCGAACACGAGATAGGAGCTGTGCCCGTTGCCGCTTCGTTTCTGGCAGTCGGTGCACTGGCAATGAATCTCGACGGTCGGTTCGTCGCTGGTCTCGAAGCGGATCGCACCGCATGCGCAACCGCCGGCATAGCGTTTGGTCATCGTTCCTTGCGCCTTACTTTGAAAGCATCTCGCCGTAGTGCTTCTGCATCTTCAGCCACAGCGCCCAGAAGTCGACGTCGTCGCGGTCGTTGAGGCGGCCGGCAAGGATTGCAAGATGCGCGTGCCAGCCGGGTCCGACATTCTTCATGTCGTTCAGCGTGAGCTTAGTATGCGTAAGCGTGAGCAGCACTTCGCCTTTCGATTGCTCGGTCAGTTCGTAGGTCACTTCCGAATGCTCGCCGAAGGTCATGATGAGAAGGCGGGGCGCATCGACTTCGAGAATCTTTCCGTCCCAGTTGTGGCCTTCCTCATGCATCTTCCTGAACTGCTCGGGCGCCTCGGTGCCGGGCCTGGAGATGTTCTTGTGCTGGAAGAAGAGATTGGCCTTGCCGCCTTTCTTCAACTCGTACTCGCCCGCGGCGAACCACTGCCTGCGCTTTTCGGATTCGGTGAGATAGGCCCAGACCCGTTCGATCGGGCCGGGAAGCAGGCGTTCGAAACGAATGGTGCTTGCGTCGAGCACGACGCCGTCCTTATCGAGGAGAGTACTCATCACTTTTTTCCCTTTGCTTTGTCTTCGTCACGGAGAATTTTTTCGAGCGCGTCGAGATTGCGGATCCAGTAGCGGCGGATGCGTTGCAGCCATTCGTCCATTTCCTCGAAGCCGTCGCGGTTCAGCGAATAGAGGCGGCGCTGCGCGTCGGCGCGCACGGTGACGAGCTTCGCGTCCTTCAGGACTTTCAAATGCTGCGAGATCGCCGGCGCGCTGATGTCGAAGCGCGAGGCGATTTCGCCGGCCGCCAGTTCGCGGCCTGCGAGCATCTCGATGATCTCGCGGCGGGTGGTGTCGGAAAGAGCGGCAATGGCGTGTTCCATGCCGCTTTATATAATTATGAACTTAATTAAGTCAATGCTTATTTTATCGTCATGGCCGGGACAAGCTCCGGCCATGACA
>JAEZFA010000057.1 GCA_023417665.1 Pseudomonadota bacterium
GCGTCTCGTATTCGACGTGCGCCGTCGAAATCGTAATGCCGCGCGCCTTCTCTTCCGGAGCCTTGTCGATCTGGTCATAGGCCGTGAACGTCGCACCGCCCGTCTCCGCAAGCACCTTCGTGATCGCAGCCGTCAAAGACGTCTTGCCATGGTCAACGTGACCAATCGTGCCAATGTTCACATGCGGCTTGTTGCGTTCAAATTTTTCCTTGGCCATGGCCCTGTCTCTTCACTTCCCTTGGTTCGCAAAAACTGGAGCGGGTGAAGGGAATCGAACCCTCGTATTCAGCTTGGAAGGCTGCTGCTCTACCATTGAGCTACACCCGCGATTTCGGCGGTCTTTTAGCGAGAACATCGCGGGACGCCAAGACGGCCCGGCAGCTTTGATGAAGCGTCACGGGAACTTCAGAAAACGCCCGAAAACAGGGCTCGCTTGCCCGTTTCGCCGGTTTTAATCGGCGGCTGCGTTGAGCAGTTCGGTGTGCAGCGGGGCGGTCACGATCGCGCCGGCGGCATCGAGCAAAAAGACGCCCGCATGCGAGAGCGCGGGCCGCCTGGCCAGCTGCGGATAGAGCCCCGCGAGATAGACGAAGCGATCGTGCCCCAGGCCGTCCGCGGACTGCAGCTCGGAAATATCGATGACCTGCACGCGCGCCCGGACCACTGCCTCCTGCACGCGCGAATCCTCGATATCGACTGCGCCGACACGCCCGAGCGAGCTTGCGAGGAGCCCCGAGACCCGAAGCGCGCGGTCGTCCTTCGCGACCAGAATCTTCATCGGCGGCGTCAGCGGCCCGACCACCCGCAATTGCTGGGAAAAGACTTCGACGTCGATGTCCGGCGCCGCAAGCACGACGTCGGCACGGCGGATCACGTCGTCCCTGCCCGCAAGGCGAAGCGTGCGCAGCGTCTCCATTGCAAGCTGCGCACCCATGCTGTGCGCGGCAAGCCGGATTCTGCGCTTGCCGAGGTTTTCGGTAAGGCCCGTGAGCAGCGCCGCAAGATGATCGCGCGAGTACATCACCGCGTCCTTGTCGGCGACATATCCGGCCACGCTCGCATGCGAGGGCCACGCGAACAGGATCTGCGCGGAATCGATGCGGGAATCGGCACTCACCTGCGCGAGCCGGAACAGCGACTCCTGAAAATTGTTGTTGTAGCCGTGCACGAACAGCGTGATGTCCTGCTGGCCTCTGCCCGCTTCAAACCGCTTCACCGCGGCCAGAAATTCCGGCCCGGTCAGCACGCGCTGCGCAACGACAACGAATGCACCGTCTCCCGGCACCCCTGGCAGGCCGACCCGGCCGGAACGGTGGTCCGGCGGAATCGCGATCGTGAACTCCGCGAAATTCAGGGTCGGCGACTTGTGGTTCGTGAATATGTTGGTGTCCGGCTCGAGCCGGGCACGGTTGGTCGCCACGAATATCTTGACCAGCCTGGCCCCCGGCGGCGAATCGACGGTTGCCAGCGCGTCGGGCCCGGGCCGCGACGCGCAAGCCGAAAGCAGCATTGCGAACAGAACGGCAAAAACCGCCGAACCCGCCCTGCCCAACACCGGCTTTCCGGAAAAACGCATCTCGCACACCCGCCACTTCACCCGTATCGCCGCAGACTACCCGTTTTCAGCGTCAGGCACGACCCGTGCACGATCGGCATCGTAAACGAGAAAGAAATGCCGGCGTGCCCGCCTTCCCGCGAACGCGGCGCAAGAAGACTTACGAAGATCCGTTACAGGACAGATCGGCGCTACAGCGCAGTTCCAGATATTCCTTGCTGATCATGAACCGCATGACGACTTCCGCCCGATTGCTTCGATGAAGCCTGTGCAGGAATGCCTCAATCTCAGCTTCCGACGCACCACGGCCCAGCACGTCGCGATAAAGCGCCGCGATAAACGCGCGGTCGGAGCTTCCGTTCTTCTCGTAATAGTCGTCCGACTTCCATTCATCGTACCGGCTGGAAAGCGGCTCTTCGCTCAGCAGCGCATAGTTTTTCAGGATCGGCATGGCATTGCGGCCCACCGCGAAATTATAAGTGAGACGCTCGGGAAAAATGACCGCGGCAAGGATCGCCAGAAGGATATGAAAGACTGTTACCGGCAGCAGCCTTCGGCTTCGCGAAAAAAAGAACATCGATACGGCGGCGAAAGCGGCAGCAAGTGCCGCCACGAACAGGCTTGGCAGATGCAGCGCACTGAAGATCGCAACCGTCGCGGCAAAAGCCACTTTGCGATTGCCGAGAATCCTGAAGAGTGACGGAAACAGAAAAAAGCACACGACCATCTGCTGCAAGATTACGACGAATGCCTTGCTCGCAAACCGCATCGGCTCGGCGATGTCCTGGATGCGGCCCAGACGCCACGACTCTCCATCGGTATAGAGAAGCTCCGCCGCCAACAACGACGGCACGACACCCAATCCGAACGCGAGCAAGAACGCGACCAGCCAGGCCGTACCTAGCCCCCATACCGGCTGGCGGGAAGTCCACGCGCCGGCACCAAGCCGCAAGGTGCTTGCCAGGACGATGATGGTTATTACGATTCCCGCGGCCGCCCGGTAGAAGGCGCCAACATCCTTCCAGAGCAAAAGCTCCACGAGCGTCAGCACGATCGCGAGTTCGATGACGCTTCGCGCTCTGCCGGTGGTCAGCAAGGCATCCATTCGCGCGAACGCATTAAAGAAACGGGTAGCCATGCTGCGATCCGGCCACCCTTCTTGAATGCCAGCATGAATGCTGACCCACAGATTGCATCAATTGCGGCAAACCGAAAGATCGAAACGCTTTGCAACGGCGACCGAAGAATGCTGTGCGCCCCGACGGACGCCGCATTCTCGCGCGCAAGAAATCATGGGCTGTAAGGAATGGGTTGGTGGGGGAGGCAGGACTCGAACCTGCGAAGGCATAGCCAGCGGATTTACAGTCCGCCCCCTTTGCCGCTCGGGACACTCCCCCGGTAGCCCGGGTTTCTCTTGAAGCAGAGAAAAATGCGCACGGACCCGCGACCGCGAGCCCAGCGGCGGGACTTATGGTTGCCGCTTATGGGGGTGTCAACCCTGTGAAAGCGCTTTGCTTCGGAAGACTTAGCCGCCGGCGCCGCCCGAATTGCCAAGCACCCTTCCGGCGGCCTAGATGCCCGACCCAACGAGACAGAACCGATGGCCGGACGCCCGAAGAAGCCCGAAAAATCCAGGTCCTCCCTGACCGGCCGCCGAACCTTTGGCGCGGACGGCCGCAAGGTAACGCTGGATCATGCGATCTTGTACGGATGGCATCCGGTTGCCGAGGCGCTCAAGAATCCCGCGCGCCGGTTCCGCACCCTGATCGTGACCGAGAACGCGCTGCGCCGCCTGCAGGAAGCGAACATCGAACTCCCCGTGCAGCCGGAAATCGTGCGGCCCGACGCGCTCGACAAGAAGCTGACGCCGGACGCCGTGCACCAGGGCCTTTTTGCCGTCACCGACGCGCTGCCCTCGCCCGGCCTGCATGAGCTTTCGCTGGACAAGCTCGTTCTCGTGCTCGACCAGATCACCGATCCGCACAATTTCGGCGCGATCCTCCGCAGTGCCGCAGCATTCAATGTCTCCGCGATCGTGACCACCGCGCGCCACTCGCCGGAGGCGACCGGCGTACTCGCGAAATCCGCCTCCGGCGGGCTCGAGCATGTACCGATCTCGCTTGTCCAGAATCTCGCGCGCGCAATGAACGAGTTGAAGGAGCGCGGCTTCACGCTGGTAGGACTTGCCGAGGAAGGCGAGAACGATCTGAGCGAGATCGCCTTGAAGGCGCCCGTCGCGCTTGTGCTTGGCGCGGAAGGCAAAGGCCTGCGCCAGCTCACCCGCGAAACCTGCGACGTGCTCGCACGCATCGACCTGAGCGGCGCGATCAGGAGCCTCAACGTCTCCAATGCCGCGGCGCTCGCACTCTACATCGCGGATCGGGCCACCCGAACGAGATAGGATCGCGGCAATGAGGTTCGGATCTTGGCTGAAGGCATCGAACCCTCGTGGTCACTGGACCGAGCGCTTCCTCGTTCCCTATCTCGCAGCGATAGCGCTGGTCGCGATTACGACGCTCGTCATCTCGCTCGCATTGCGCCGGATCGACTTCCAGAACGTCGGCATCATCTATCTGCTGCCGGTGTTCGTACTTTCCGTTCGCTGGGGATTCATGCCGGCGATGTTCACGGCGCTGATCAGCGTCGGATGTTCCGCGTTCTTCTTCTATCCGCCGATCTATGATTTCCGCGCGCATAACTGGGACAACCAGATTGATCTCATATTATTCACGATCATCGCCGGCGTAACGAGCCACCTCGCAACGCGATTGCGCCGCCAGGATGAAATCGACCGGCTCCGCGAAGCGCTGATCGGTTCGGTGTCGCACGAGTTGCGCACGCCGCTTGCCTCGATCCTCGGAGCGTCGTCGGTGATCTCCGAATCCCAGAACGTGAAGAACGATCCTCGGCTATCGACCCTTGCCAATGTAGTCCGGGAAGAAGCCGACCGCCTCAATCACGACATTCAAAACCTGCTCGACGCAACTCGAATCTCGAGCGAAGGCATTCGCGCGAAGCGCGAATGGATCGATCCGGGCGATATCGTGAACATCGCGATCGAGCGCCGCCGGCGAAACCTCGCGTCGCACAAGGTCACTGTGAATTTTTCGGACGCCCTTCCATTGTTCGAGGGCGATGCCGTGCTGTTCGATCAGGCGCTCGGGCAGATATTGAGCAACGCTGCGAAATACTCTCCTGCCAATACCGCGATTGCGGTCGAGGTACTCCAGGCGGAACGCAACATCGAGATACGCGTGACCGACGAAGGCGCGGGACTGACCACGGAAGAACGGGAACGCTGGGGCGAACGCTTCTATCGCGGCCCTCGGCATCTGCAGACCACGACCGGTTCCGGCCTCGGCACATGGATCGCGAAGGCATTCGTTGAGGCGATGGGAGGCACCGTGCATGCGAAAAGCGCGGGGCTCGGCCACGGTTGCACCGTAATTATCGCGCTGCCTATACCTACCCAGCCGCCGCAGGAGTCAGACTCCCATGCCGATGACTAAGAACAACCCCGCCGTACTCGTTGTTGATGACGAAGCGCAGATCCGCCGCTTTCTCCGCGCCGGCTTCGAAATGGACGGCTTTTCCGTTCAGGATGCTGAGAACGGCACCGATGGCATCCGCAACGCGACCATGCGGCCGCCCGATCTCGTCATCCTCGACCTCGCCCTGCCCGATATCGACGGCTCGGAAGTGCTCGCGCGCCTGCGTTCCTGGTCGAACGTGCCGGTGATCGTGCTCTCCGTGCGCTCCAGCGAAGACGAGAAGGTCAAGCTCCTGCAGCTCGGCGCCGACGATTATGTGGTCAAGCCGTTCGGCATGGCGGAACTTCTCGCCCGATCCCACGCCGCAATCCGCCGTCACACCCGCAACCAGAGCGGCGATCCGGTCGTCAATCTGGGCCGGCTCGCGATCGATCTCGGCAATCGCGCGGTGTTCATCGACGGCGAACGTCTGTCGCTTACGCGCAAGGAGTTCCGCCTTCTTCAGATTCTCGCGCAACACGCCGGCAACGTGGTGACGCACGGGCAGTTGCTGAACGAAGTCTGGGGCGCTGGCCACGATCAGGATTCGCATTACCTGCGCATTTTCGTTCGCAAGCTGCGCCAGAAAATCGAAATTGATCCGACCCAGCCCCGCCTGCTGCTGACGGAACTTGGCGTCGGGTATCGGCTGACGGCGGACGATTCGAACGGCAAAGCCACGCAGCACTGACTTTCGTCGCACGACCTTTGGCGAACATCGGTAGGTTCAGTTACGCCAATTTTACGCGTAACCTAAAAATGGTTACGCCAACGCTTTTGCTGCGTTGACTAGTTTCGTCCCAAGGGACGAAACAATGCCGACAAGAAAACTCGAAGCGCTGTTGCGGCGACAGACGACCGTCGACGAGCGCGAGATCATTGCGCTTCGCAATGAGTACCTGATGCAGCTCGGAAAGCTTGCGGCCGTCGATGCGGCTGCACCGCTGGTTTCAAAAGCGAAGGAACTTCTGCAGCCTCGCTATTGGGCACGGTCTAGCTGGCGCGAGCGCGGCAAAATTCTCGATACCGTTGGCTGGCTGCTGCGTACGCACGAAGCCAGCCGATAATTTACGCTCGCGTTACGCGGACAAGAACTTGCGGAACGAATTGTCTGTGGCGCGGTCGGTGAGCGGCAATCCAATTTTCGCAATTGCTTTTTGTTTTCCAGTCCCTACCGCGGCGCACATCATCCTTTCGCCTAATACGACTTGGTATCACGACCGGTCGCACCCCCGCGCGTAGCGTACCCGCGAGATCGCGTGACAGATTCTGTTTCGCGCGCTCGACAAAATTAAAAGCCAACAAATGGGGGACGCTCATGGCTGATGCAGTGACAACTGCGGCCGCTGAGAACCGTAAAATGACCGCTTCCGAAAAGAAGGTCATTTTCGCTTCTTCGCTCGGCACTGTTTTCGAATGGTACGACTTCTATCTCTACGGATCGCTCGCCGCGATCATCTCCGCGCAGTTCTTCTCGGGCGTTAACCCGACCGCGGCCTTCATCTTCGCACTGATGGCCTTCGCAGCCGGCTTCGCAGTCCGCCCCTTCGGCGCGCTGTTCTTCGGCCGCCTCGGCGACCTCGTCGGCCGCAAATACACCTTCCTCGTCACCATCGTGATCATGGGCCTGTCGACCTTCATCGTCGGCCTGCTCCCGAACTATGCGAGCATCGGCATCGCCGCCCCGATCATCCTGATCGGCCTGCGCCTGCTGCAGGGCCTCGCACTCGGCGGCGAATACGGTGGCGCGGCCACTTACGTTGCGGAGCACGCTCCGAACGGCAAGCGCGGCCTCTATACTTCCTGGATTCAGACCACCGCCACGCTGGGCCTGTTCCTGTCGCTGCTCATCATTCTCGGCACGCGCACATGGATGGGTGAAAAGGCCTTCGCCGAGTGGGGCTGGCGTATTCCGTTCCTGCTCTCGATCGTGCTGCTTGCGGTCTCGGTCTGGATTCGTCTGACGCTGCAGGAAAGCCCTGCCTTCGCCAAGATGAAGGCGGAAGGAAAGACCTCGAAGAGCCCGCTCGCCGAAGCCTTCGGCCGTTGGGACAACGCCAAGGTCGCACTGCTCGCGCTCCTCGGCGGCACCGCCGGTCAGGCCGTCGTCTGGTACACGGGACAGTTCTATGCGCTGTTCTTCCTGACCCAGACGCTGAAAGTTGACGGCACCACCGCGAACATCCTGATCGCGGCTTCGCTCGTCATCGGCACGCCGTTCTTCATCTTCTTCGGCTGGCTCTCCGACAAGGTCGGCCGCAAGCCGATCATTCTCGGCGGCTGCCTGCTTGCAGCACTCACCTACTTCCCGGCTTTCGGCCTCCTCACCCACTACGCCAACCCGGCTCTCGAAAGAGCGCAGGCGACGGCACCGGTGACGGTGGTAGCGAACCCGGCGGAGTGCTCGTTCCAGTTCAACCCGGTCGGCACCGCGGCGTTCACCTCTTCGTGCGATATCGCGAAGAGCTTCCTCGCGCGCAACTCGGTGAACTACAAGAACGAGGCCGCTCCTGCCGGCAGCGTCGCGCAGGTCAAGATTGGCGATCAGGTCGTCGCGTCCTTCGCTGGCACGGGTCTTCCCGCCGACCAGATGAAGACCAAGGCGGCCGAGTTCAACAAGGCCATGACCGACGCGATCCGCAAGCACGGTTATCCGGCCGCGGCGAACCCGGCAGAGATGAACAAGCCGATGCTGGTCGTCGTGCTGACTTATCTCGTGTTGCTCGTCACCATGGTGTACGGACCGATCGCGGCACAGCTTGTCGAGCTGTTCCCGACCCGCATCCGCTACACCGCGATGTCGCTGCCCTATCACATCGGCAACGGCTGGTTCGGCGGCTTCCTGCCGACGACCGCCTTCGCGATGGTCGCAGCCACCGGCGATATCTATTACGGCCTCTGGTACCCGATCGTCGTGGCGGTGATGACGCTCATCATCGGCGCGATCTTCGTGCCGGAAACGAAAGATCGCGATCTTTCGAAGTGGCACTGACGCAAGATTGACGGAGCGGCGGCAACAGCCGCTCCGTACCATCTCCTCTGGCCCCGGCAAATCTGCCGGGGTTCTTTTTTTGTGATTACTTTTCCGGCGGCGCAGGAATTACGGTCGGCCCCTGCGGAAAATACTGCTGCGGCAGATCCGCAGGCTCGTCGGACTCCGTGCTCCAGTTGCGGCGGTAGCGTGGGCCGGGGATCGACGGCTGCCGCGTTGCGCGGCTCCGATAGGCGAAGGGATCACCCTTGTTGGTCGGGTAATACTCACCATAGGGCGACAGCGGCACATAATAATATTGCCGGCCCCAGTATTCGGCATGGGGCACGACATTGTTGATGCCGGCGAGCCCCCAGTCGCCATAAACCACCGTTCCATCCGGATGAATGACGGGCCGCTTGTCGGCGCTCGCGGGTGCCGCAAGCGCAGTGGCAAAGGTGACGAGCAGGATCAGGCGCAACATGACCGAAATGTCCAAAGTTCGCCCGGAGCCTGCCATGGCGCGGTTCCGGCCGGGTTACCGCGTCGTCAACTCTTGAAACTATGGTTAGTGCCTTGCGTATGTTGGCAAAGCATCGCAAATAGCCCGCGCGTGACCCCGAAACGGCAGTACCGGTTTCGGACCGGGCCATGCACCAACAAATATGCCGGCGTAGCACAGCGGTAGTGCAGCGGTTTTGTAAACCGAAGGTCGGGAGTTCGATCCTCTCCGCCGGCACCGTTTCCCGAAGACAGGAACGAAAAAGCGCGGAGAAATCCCCCGCGCCTCCCGTTCCCGCCTTCCTGCTCGCGATCAGCGCGCGTGACGGATCATGGCGCCAAGCACATTGGAATAGTCGTCGGTCCAGACCCATTGGGTTGGATCAACCTTCTCGTCGATCCAGTGCTTTTTCTCGTCGAGCGCGCCGAAATCTTCCGGCTTTTTCACGATCGCGCTGACGGTGCCGGAGAACTTGTAATCGTCGTCGTTCAGCTCGGTGTCGCCTTTTGTCGAATTGTGCGTGCGCACCACCATGCCGTTGGCATTGGCCACACCGGCAACGACCGAGGCCAGTTCGAGATGCCGATTGGAAATATGCATCACCAGAATGCCGCGCGGCGAAAGCTTGCGCTTGTAGATTTCGAGGGCTTCCTTCGTCATCAGGTGGATCGGGATTGCGTCCGAGGAAAACGCATCGATGACGATGAAGTCATAGCTGCCGTCCGGCGCGTCCGCGATGGTCAGCCGCGCATCGCCAAGCGTTATCTTCGCATCCGGCGCGCATTGCGCGAGGAAGCTGAACCCGTAACGCTTCGGATTGGTGGCGATCTCGATCGTGGTCGGATCGATCTCGTAATAATGCACCTGATCGCCCTCCTGTTTGTGGCAGGCAAGCGTGCCGGTGCCGAGACCGACCACGGCATAGTTGATCGGTCCGCTCTTGTTCGCCCTCGCCTGCGCCACCGCCTGCGCGATCGCCGCCGACTTGTAATAATAGGTCGTGAGTTCTGGGCGGCCGATATAGGGCTTGAAGTCGTTGGTCATCACGCGCTGCGCGCCGTGGATCGTGGTGCCATGCAGGAGCACGCGGAAGCGGCCGTCATAGCTGTCCATGACCTTGTGAACGCCGAAGAAGCTACGCAGCGTATGGCGCGTGCGCTGGTCGATATTGTCGTAGGCCTTGATGGTGAGGAAGCAGAGCGCCACGACATAAGCGTATTTCACCGCGTCGAAGGAAATCAGGATCGACGCGACCAGCAGGATCCCGATCGTCCACTTCATGTAAGTGTAGTTGCCGGGCGCCAGATCGGAGAGCACCGGCACCCGGTAGCCGAAGGCAGGCGCCAGCGCCGCCGCGGCCACGATCGCAAGCACGATCCAGAACAGCGGCGCGAGCTTCCCGTTCGGCCATACCCAGCCCGGACGGCACAACAGCGCGAGCACGATCAGGATCGGATATTCCGCAACCCAGTTGAAAATCTGCGGCGCGACGAGCGCGGCCGCGATGCCGCCGAGCATGCCGCCCGCCGACATCCACATATAGAATTCGGTGAGATAAGCCGGCTTCGGCCGCAGCCGCGCCAGTTCGCCGTGACAGACGAGCGCGGTGAAGAAGAACGCGGCGATGTGGATCGTGAGAATCCAGAAGATCGAATCGAAGCCCTCGAACACCTGGCTCGCGATCAGCGCGGCGATGAACAGCGGCTGCAGGATGACCGCCACCTGATGCACATATGGCGCAAGCCGCGAGAACACGAGCACGAAGGTGAGCAGATAGAGCGCGAGCGGCACCACCCAGAGAAACGGCACGGCGGCGACGTCGGTGGAAATATGATTGGTGACCGCGATCAGAAGGCCCGAAGGAATCGCGGCAAGCGCCACCCAAACCGCGGCGTCCGACCATGTCGGCTTCTTGCCGGCTTCTTCCGCCGTGGTTTTCTCGGGCTGCAGGTCGCGCGTGTCCCAGATCAGGTAGCCGCAACCGGCGATCAGAAGAATGAGGAAAATGAAACCCGACGACCAGGCAAACGTCTGCTGTTGCAGCCGCGTCAGCGGCTCGACCACGAAGGGATAGGCAAGCAGCGCCAGGAAGCTGCCCACGTTGCTCGCGGCATAGAGAAAATAAGGGTCCTTGGCGGCCGGATGACTGGTGCGCGCGAACCATGCCTGCAACAGCGGCCCGTTTGCCGAAAGCGCGAAGAACGGCAGGCCGATCGAGACCGTGAAAAGGCCGAGCAGCCAGATCGCCTCACCCGACGCGGGCGGGCGATTCCAGCCGCTCGCAATCCCGAGCGGCAGGAAGATCACCGAGACCGCCATGACCGCAAGGTGAACCATGACCGCTCTGCGGCCCTGCAGATTGCGCGTGATGAAATGGGCGTAGGCATAGCCCGCAAGCAGCACGGTCTGGAAAAATACCATGGCGACGGACCACACCGCCGGCGTGCCGCCAAGCTTCGGCAGCACCATTTTCGCGAACATCG
>JAEZFA010000063.1 GCA_023417665.1 Pseudomonadota bacterium
AGCATGCGGCGGCCGGAAACAAAAGCGGGGCCGAAAGGCCCCGCTGCAATTCTGGATGGTGACGTAGCGTCCTTCGAGGAAACTTCGTCAGTTGATTTTCGTCCAGGTTTTGCTCTGGCAGATCATGCCGCCCATCACGCAACCGCCGATCTGGATTGCGTTGGCGCTAACCGCCTTGACCTTGCCGGAATAGGTTTTGCCGTCCTCGTAATTATAGATCGAGCCGGTCCATTCGCCGGGGCCGACCGGCTTCATGTTGGAGACGAGCTGCAAGCCGACAATGGGACGATCGCGTTTCGCGGGATCGGCATTGTGCACGTCCTTGGACGGACTTTTCTGCCAGACGACGTGCGCGCAAAGTCCGGCGCCGCAGGGCGTGACCTTCACGCGCGTGATGCCGCTCTGGCTTTGCCAGACACCGGTGACTTTCGAGGCGTCGGCGGTTTTTTCCTGCGCCAGCGCGGGCGTTACGGTCGCGCAGAGCGCGGCGAGAATGGCGATGCGGGCGAGTTTCATGTCGCGATGGTTCCGAATTGCGATGTGTATGTGATGTGACAACAGATAGGGCCGCATCGGGCCCGGAGTAAGGCGGTTGTCACGAAGCCGTCGCGAGAACTTGAATCACCTTCCATTGCAGATGGTGACCAGAGTCCCAAGCAGCAGCCTTTCCTAAACCTTTCCCGCTTCGCCTGGTTCCAGGTTTTGCAACCACTTGCTTGCTTAACGACTCTGCAATGGCTGCAAACCGCTGATTTCGTTCAGGTTTCATTCAGCGTGATGCTTAGGATGTGATTCAAATTCCCACGGCATCTTAGGCGTCACGGACAGGGGACGTCCGAACGGGACATAGCGGCAAACCAAGCCGCAGAACTGACGGGAGACGGAAAATGGCGCGGCTTCTCGAACTCGAGGTTGCAGCGATCGGACAGGCCAACATGGCCGGGGACATTTTTTACCAGCTTGGGCTCGCCTATGCCTATGGCCGCGATGTCGACGCGGACCGGATCGCGGCCCACAAGTGGTTCAACCTCGCGGCGGCGCGCGGCAATCGAGATGCGGTGGCCTGCCGGCAGGAACTCGCCGCGGAAATGAACGCGGACGAAATCGCGAGCGCGCAGCGCGCGGCACGCGAGTGGATGACTTCTCACTAAGGCAGGAAACGCCATAGCGGCTTCCCGTGGGGTTACAGGGGCGGGGGCTGTTCGAGGAAGGGGACCGGCGACGTCAGAAGCGCCGGCCCCTTTCGCTTTTTGTGGCCCTTGTGACACAGACCCCGGGCAGCGCGCCCCTTTGCCGGTCCCAAGCCTTGACCTTGTGGCGAAAAACACGCCCCATGCCGCCACAATACCTAGGGCTGCGATTCAATGAAAAAGTTCCACGCGATGCTTCTGGCGAGCGCGTCCGCGCTGCTGGTTCCGGCACTGGCTGTTGCCTCGGAAATGCCGGTTCGGGGCCCGGTTTATACGAAGGCTCCCGTGGAGGTCCCGTACTGGAACGGCGTCTATATCGGCGTCCACGGCGGTTATGCGTGGGGCGATGCTGACGCAAACTTGGCGGGCATCAATGGTACGGGCTCTCCCGACGGCGCCTTTGGCGGCTTTCAGTTCGGTTACAATTTCCATGTGAACCGAAACTGGGTGCTTGGCTACGAGGTCGATGTGTCGTTTGGCGACGTGAGCGCAGCGCTCCCGCCGTTCGCGCCATCGGAGGTCGATGTCAAACTGTTCGGCACGGCGCGCACCCGTCTCGGCTATGCCCAGGGCCCGTGGCTCTTTTACGTGACCGGCGGTTTAGCCTGGGCGAAGCCCGATATGAACATCCTGGGCGTGTTCACCAACGATCGCGCGCATGTCGGCTGGACGGCGGGTCTCGGCGCTGAATATGCGCTCTCCCGGAACTGGTCCGCCAAGATCGAATACCTTTATGCGGACTTCGACGGCACACGGCGGACAATCGGCGCGGCGGCCTCGAACTCTGATCTCACCATGAGCATGGTTCGCCTGGGTCTCAACTACCGCTTCAGCAATTTCGGCGCGGTGGTGGAAGCGCCGGCATTTCCGGTGAAGGCTCCGGTTCGTGCAGCGGCGACCTGGACGGGCGCCTATATCGGTGTTCATGGCGGCTACGGCTGGGGCAATTTTGACTCGTCGGTCGCCGGCGTTCCGACAAGCCTGGAGCCGACCGGCGGCTTTGGCGGTATTCAGTCGGGCTACAACTGGCAGCTTTCGCGCAATTGGGTGATCGGTGTCGAAGGCGACTCCTCGTGGGGATCGATCAAGGACACGATCGGTGCGACCAATATCGATATCGACGCGATGGGCACCGTGCGTGCGCGCCTTGGCTACGCGGTCGACCGGACCCTGTTCTACAGCACCGGCGGTCTCGCATGGGCTCATGTGAATTCTTCGGTCGCCGGGCCTGTGACTTCCGATCATTACCTGCTCGGCTGGACCATCGGCGCTGGCGTCGAATGGCAGTTCTCGCAGCGATGGACCGCGAAACTGGAGTACAGCTACGCCGATTACGGGGCGACCGAGGCTTTTGGTCCGGCCGGTATCCGCGACGATCTCAATGTTCACGCGATCAAGGTCGGCCTGAACTATCGCGCGGGCATTCTCGATCTGATCGGCGGACAATGGTAAGAGCAAGCGGCGCTGAATAAGAAAAACCCCGGCCTTTGCGCCGGGGTTTTTTGTTCAGGCGGCCTTGGCCTGTCCGGTCTGCACCTGCAACCAGTACTCGAGCAGGGCGGCCTGCCATAGCTTCGAATTGCCCTTGCCGGTCAGTTCCCGCTCCGGGTTTTTCAGAAGGCGCTCGACATAGTCGCGCTTGAAGATGCCGCGCGTTCTGGCGGCGGGTTCGTTCATGACGTCGCGAACGAAATCGAGCATGGGGCCGCGCAGGAACTTCAGCGCCGGGACCGGGAAATAGCCCTTCTTGCGGTCGATGATTTCGTCCGGAACGATGCCGCGCGCAGCTTCTTTCAGAATGTGCTTGCCGCCGTTCTTGATCTTCATCTCGGCCGGAATCTGCGCCGCGAGTTCGACCAGTTCGTGATCGAGCAGGGGCGTGCGGGCCTCGAGGCCGAAGGCCATGGTCATGTTATCGACCCGCTTCACCGGGTCGTCGACCATCATGATTTCCTGATCCAGCTCCAAGGTCTTGTCGATGGCGCGTTCGCTTTGCGCATTCTCGAACTTCCGCTCGATCAGGTCGCGGCTGTAGTCATCACCGACCATGTCCGGATTGATTGCGTCGACGATTTCGTCGTGTCGATGCTCGCAATAGACCCGCATGTAATCGCTGACCGGATCGTTCGAACGCAGCATGTGCGGATACCAGTGGTAGCCGCCGAAGACTTCGTCTGCACCCTGACCGCATTGGACGACCTTGACGTGCTGCGAGACTTCCTCGGAAAGCAGATAGAAGCCGATAGTATCGTGGCTGACCTGCGGCTCCGACATCTGCGAAACCGCGCCGGCCATCGCCGGGATAGCCCGGGAGGTCGCGATCGGAATCTTGTGATGCGTCGTGCCGAACTTCCTTGCGACGATATCGGAATAGGCGAATTCGTCGCCCTCCAGTCCGTTGACGCTTTCGAAGCCGATCGAGAAGGTTTGCAGGTCGCGCTGCCCGCTCTCCGCGAGAAGCGCAACAAGCAGCGACGAATCGAGGCCGCCGGAAAGCAATACGCCGAGCGGCACGTCGGCAACGCGGCGGCGGTCGACTGCGGTCCGCAAATGTTCTCGCACAGCCTGGATCCATTCCGCTTCGGTCAGCGCGCGATCTTGCGACTGCACCGATACGCGCCAGTAAATTTCCTCGCGCTTGCGACCGTCCGGCTCGACGGTCAGCAGCGTCGCCGGCGCGAGTTTCTTCACGCCGTTGAAGATGGTGCGCGGCGGCGGGACTGCGCCGTGAAAGCTGAGATAGTTATGCAGCGCCACCGGATCGATGCTGGTATCGATATCGCCGGTCGCGAGCAGGGCGGGCAGGGTCGAGGCAAAGCGGAAGCGGCCGCCATTGTCCGTATAATAAAGCGGCTTGATTCCAAGCCGGTCGCGCGCGAGTACGACGCGCCCGCTTTCGCGCTCGAGAATGGCGAACGCGAACATGCCCTTGAAGCGCTCGACGCAGCGCGCGCCCCAGGCGTGGTAGCTTTTCAGAATGACTTCGGTGTCGCCGTCGGTGACGAAGCGATAGCCTTTCGCTTCGAGGTCGCGGCGCAGTTCGCGGAAGTTATAGATGCAGCCGTTGAATGCGATGGCCAGACCCAGTTCGGTATCGACCATCGGCTGATCGGCCGCCGGACTTAAGTCCAGGATGCTCAGGCGACGATGCCCCAGCGCGACGTTGCGCTGGGCGTAGATTCCGCCTGCATCAGGCCCGCGATGTTTGAGATTGCCTGCTATAGCCTCGGTGACAGCCGCACTCGCAGCGTCACCGCGGCGTCGTATTTCGCCACAAATTCCACACATGATGCTAACGGCAGCCGTTGTATCCGCGTAATGGGGCGCGAGCATGTCTCCAAAAACAAAAAGGCCCGCGCGGGCCGCCGAATCTCCTTCCTGCAGGGTCAACCGGGAAGGGCCGGTTTCGTTCGGAACTTTTTCCCGCCGAATGGTCGCAGCCGCGAAAAACCGGCGTCGGCAAGGGCTTCTTGCAAAGGAACTCACGCTCCGGCATAGCTTCGCGCACGGAGACGTGGCCGAGTGGCTGAAGGCGGCGGTTTGCTAAACCGTTATACGCTCTCAAGGCGTATCGAGGGTTCGAATCCCTCCGTCTCCGCCATTTTTATTTGCGCGCAGCCGCCACACCAACCCCGCGCGCGAGGCATGAAAAGTAAAATATCGTACGCGGATTCCGTCGCGTGACTGCCTGCAATCCGGCTCGCGCGCGGCGGATACAATATAGCGTAAACGCTGATTTTTCTTCGCAAATGACACGCCGGGAAATTTCGGCTACTGGATTCGGCATGCGGAAGCTTGTCTGGTTCTTGCTCTTTGCAGTGGCAATGCTCTTCGTCGGTACGTCCGGCGACGCGTTTGCCCATGCGGCGCATCAGCATGCGCAGCACCAGCAGACGCAATCCGCGCAGGCGCCCGCCGTCGAGACTTCCGATCTTGCGTCGCATGTCTCCGCAAAGGCGGAGTTCAGCGTTACCGCGCAGACTTTCATCAGCGGGAACGCCGGAGACTGTCCGCACGGGAAAAGCCAGGCCGACTGCGGTTTCTGTTGTGCCTGTGCCGTCGGCGCGGTGGCGGCACTTGCTGCGCCCGAACTCGCGGTGCCGGCGCCGTTGCTGCGGGCCGGGCAGGGCAGTGCTGCGTCCGGTCTTTTGGTCCGCCAGCACATCCTCGATCTGAGCCGACCTCCAAAATCCTTCGTCTGACGTTCGCGATTTCCGGCGCACTTCCGCGTCCGGAAATACTTTCGTTCACGACACGAAGGATTGTTTGTCATGCGCGCTTGCTTCGCGCTTCTCGTAAGTATCTTCACTGCATGGGCCGTGTTTCCGGTGCCGCCGGCGCTGGCGCATGAAGGCCACGATCACGGCGAGGTGCCGCGCACGACGGCGCCCGTGATGCCGCGCGGCGAAGCCCATTCCGGCGATCTTGAACTGGTCGCGGTGCTTCGCGATGGCGAGGTCGTAATCTATCTCGACCGGTTTTCCACGAACGAGCCGGTTCGCGACGCAGCGATCGAGGCGATCGTGCCGGATGGCGCGGAAAAGGCGACGCCGCATGCCGACGGCACCTATCGTCTGCCGGCAAAATGGGTCGACGGCCGCGACCATTACGATCTGATCTTCACGGTGACGGCGGGGGCGGTGAGCGAAATCCTGCCCGTCACGATCGTTGCGGGCACGGCGACGACCGAACAGCCGGCGGCGGCCGGCAATATTACGCTGCTGACGGCAGGCCTGATCGCGCTGGTCGTTGCGTTCTTCGCGTTCATCGCCGGTGCTTTGCTCATGCGGCGGGCGCGGCCGCTCGCGACGGGTGCCGCGATATTTCTCGCCGCTGCGGGCATCCCGCTCGCGGATGCGCGGGCGCATGAAGGCGATAACCACGGCAAGCACGAGCAGGCGACGCCGCAGACCGGCCGCGATGTGCCGCAACGGCTTGCGGACGGCGACATCTTCATGCCGAAGAACGTGCAGCGGCTGCTGGAAATCCGCACCGCCATCGCAAGCCAGGGCGATCATGCAAAAGCGATCGAACTGCCGGGCCGCGTAATTCCGGACGCGAACGCGAGCGGCTATGTGCAGTCGAGCCTTGCGGGACGGCTGCTGCCTCCGCCGGACGGCTTTCCCGCGCTCGGCAGCCGGGTCGAGAAGGGACAGGTGCTGGCTTATGTCGAGCCGCCGATCCAGACGATCGACGTCTCCGACATGCGCCAGAAGGAAGGCGAGCTTCTCCAGCAGATCGCGATCGTCGAGCGCCGTGTGATGCGCTTCGAAAAGCTGGTCGAGAGCAATGCGGTGGCGCGCACCCAGCTTGAAGACGCGCAGACCGAGCTTGACGGTCTGCGCGCGCGAAAGGCGCAACTCGACAAGATCAGGCGCGAACCGGAAGTGCTGGTCGCGCCGGTCAGCGGCGTGATCGCGGAAGCCAATACGGTCGCCGGTCAACTGGCGCAACCCAACACCGTCATCTTCCAGATCGTCGATCCCGCGCGACTCTGGGTCGAGGCGCTGGCCTTCGAGGCAATTCCCAAAGTGGATCACGCCAGCGCGCGCACGCAGAGCGGGCAGACCGCGGAACTTCTGTTTCGCGGCAGTGCGGCCGCGCTGCGCAACCAGTCGATCGCGGTGCAGTTCGCGATAAACGGCAAGGCGGAAGGATTCTGGGCCGGACAATTCGTGACCGTGTTCGCGAGCCTGCCCGAAAAGCTGCGCGGCATTCGCGTGCCGCGCGCCGCGCTGATCCGCACCGCGAACGGGCAGTATGTGGTGTTCGAGCATCGCGGCGCGGAGCGCTTCGCGGCACGTAGCGTGAAAGCCGAGGTGCTGGACGCCGACAGCGTGCTGATTACCGCAGGCCTTGCCGACGGCACGCGCGTAGTGGTGCAGGGCGCCGAACTTCTGGATCAGGTGCGCTGACGATGTTCACTTTTCTCGTCAGCCGTTCGGTACAGAACCGCGTACTCGTGCTCGCAATCTCGCTGGCGCTCATGATCTATGGCGGCTTCGCGATCACGCAGCTTCCGGTCGACGTGCTTCCCGACCTGAACCGCCCGACGGTGACGGTGATCACGGAAGCGGAAGGCTATGCGCCGCAGGAAGTCGAGCAGCTCATCACGTTTCCGATCGAGACGCAGATGAACGGTCTGCCGGGCGTAACCCGCGTTCGCTCGGTATCCGGTGTCGGGCTGTCCTTTGTCTATGTCGAGTTCGCATGGAATGCGGAGATTTACCGCAGCCGCCAGCTCGTGAACGAGCGGCTTGCGCTGGTGCGCGAGCAACTTCCGCCCAACCTCACGCCGCAGATTGGCCCCGTGAGCTCGATCATGGGGCAGATCGTGATGTTCGCGGTGACCAATCCGAAAATCTCGCCGATGGAGCTGCGCGAGTTCGCGGATTTTTCGATCCGGCCGCGTCTGCTGACCATCCCTGGCGTCTCGCAGGTCATTCCGATGGGCGGCGAGGTGCGGCAGTTCCGCATCCTCGTCAACGCAGCGGCGATGCGCTCCTTCAACGTCTCGCACGAGCAGATCGAGCGAGCGCTGGTGTCTTTCGGCGCCAATCTCGGCGGCGGCTTCACCGATCAGCATCTGCGCGAGTATCTGATCCGCGGCATCGGCCGCACGACGAGCCTCGACGATCTGCGCAGCATCGTGGTCGCCAACGACGCCGGCGGGCCGGTCTATCTGCGCCAGGTCGCGGAAGTGGGATTCGGCGCGCGCGTGAAGCGGGGCGATTCCGGTTACATGGGCGCGCCGGCCGTCATGGTATCGGTCGAGAAGCAGCCCTTCGTCGATACGCTGAAGCTGACGCGGGAGGTGGAAGCCGCGCTCCGGCAGATCACGGCTTCCGCGCCTGCAGGCACCAAGCTCGATCAGGTGGTGTTCCGGCAGGCCGACTACATCTCCACGTCGGTGCGCAACGTGGAGGTGGTGTTGCTCGAAGCCATCACGGTCGTTGCCATCGTGCTGTTCGCGTTTCTCCTGAACGTGCGCACGACGCTGATTTCGCTGACCGCGATTCCGGTATCGCTGCTGGTCACGGCGCTGGTCTTCTATTTCGCGGGCCTTTCGATCAACACCATGACGCTTGGCGGCATGGCGATCGCGATCGGTGAACTCGTCGACGATGCGGTGGTGGACGTCGAGAATATTTTCAGGCGGCTGCGTGAGAACCGGGAAGCGGGAAATCCGCGCTCGGCGTTCGAGGTGGTGGTCGCGGCCAGCCAGGAAGTGCGCTCCGGCATCGTCTATGC
>JAEZFA010000247.1 GCA_023417665.1 Pseudomonadota bacterium
GGGCTGCTCGATCTGCCGCGGCCGCGGCTGTTCGGCCGCCACCAGATCGAGAATGCCGGCACCGCGGTCGCGACGCTGCGCGCCCTGCCGTCGCTCAACATTCCGGTTTCGGCGATCGAGGCGGGACTTCTGAAAGCCGACTGGCCCGCGCGCATGCAAAATCTTTCCGGCGGCAAGCTTGCGGCGAAACTGCCCGAAGGATCGGAGCTCTGGCTGGACGGCGGTCACAATGTCGCCGGCGCGGACGCGGTTGCGGCGGCAATCGGCGAGATGGAGGAGCGCGTCCCGCGGCCGCTGGTGCTGATTGCCGGCATGCTCGCGACCAAGAGCGCGGAGGATTTTCTCGCCCGCTTCGCGGGAATTGCGCGTCACGTTTTCGGCGTATCGCCGCCGGGCGAAGCATCAAGGCCGGCCGCCGAAATCGTCGCCGCCGCGAACAAGGCCGGCATCGAAGGCAATGCTGCCGAAGGGCTTCTGGATGCCCTCGATCGCGTGAAAGGGCTCGGACTTTCCTCGCCGCCGCGCGTTCTGATTACCGGCTCGCTTTATCTTGCCGGTGAGGTGCTCGCGGCGAACGAGACGCCGCCGCAATAAGATCGCCGCAATAAGATCATGCCTCACAAACGAACGGAGCGCTCCTCTTTCGAGAAGCGCTCCGGATGCAGTGCGTCGAAGCGAGATTCGGTCAGACCACCGTGGTGTCGATCCACTGTTCGATCTTCGCCTTCGGATAGGCGCCGATCAGGCGCGAGGCCATTTCGCCGTTCTTGAAGATCATCAGCGTCGGGATCGACATGATGCCGTATTTCGACGCGACGTTCGGGTTCTCGTCGACGTTGAGCTTGACGATCTTCACTTTCTTGGACTGGCCCGCAATTTCCTCAAGCGCCGGCGCGATCTGGCGGCAGGGTCCGCACCATTCGGCCCAGAAGTCCACGAGCACGGGCTCGCTCGACTTGATCACGTCGTTCTCGAAGGAAGCGTCGGAGACTTTGTCCACGGCCATGGCGAACCTCTTGCGCGGTTGGAATCGGCGGAAGGATTATTCCGGTCCGGGCATAGGTAGGTTTGCCGGGCCGAAGGGTCAAGACGGGGCCGCGGCCGCAAGGCTCGTCTGCGTTTTGACCGCGCGCCAGGCGGATTCCAGCGATTCGCGAGGAATTTCAAAGACGCGAGGCCCTGCCGTATAGATCAGGAAGGCCTGCACCGGGCGTCCGGGGAAAGCCTGCGTCAAAGCTGCGCGATAGGCCGCAAGCTGCTCGATATAGTGCGAGGGAATTTCCGCGAGCGAAGCGGGCACGCGCCTGTCGGACTTGAAATCGGCGAACAGCACCGCGTCCGCCGACACGGCGAGCCGGTCGACGCGCGCGGCGATCTCGATTTCCTCGGTTCCCGCCGCGATCCGCGCAATCAGTTCGGGCTCGGCACGGCTGCCGGCTGCAAAGAGTGCGGCGCAATCGGGATGCGCAATCACGTTGATTGCTTCTTGCGCAAGCTCTTCGCGCAGGACGGTGTCGAGTTCCGGTGCCGCCTGCGCCAGATAGCGAAGTGCTGCGGCGTGCCGGTCTTCATGCGGCAGCACAGGCAGCGATTGCAGCAGCCGGTGCAGGAGAATGCCGCGCCGTTTTCCGCCGCCGGAACTGCCGGAGGCAGGCTCGCTCCGCCGCTGTGCGAAAGAAGGCCGCAGCTTCGTTCGCGCGGCAGCACGCGGTTGCGCGGGGCGCGCAAGCCAGGGCGCGATTTCCACGGGCGCCTTCACCGCAGGCTCGGATTTCTCCGGTGCATCCGCCACTACATTCGTTGCGCGCCATCGCTGCACGCCGTCAGGCGCATAGGGCACACTGTGCTCGGTGATGTTTTCCTGATCCGCAAGGAGTGACCGGCTGACGAGATCGTACCAGGAGCCCGTTTCGGCGGCGTCCCGGTTCTTGTTGAGCGCGCCGCACACCACCAGCACGTCGGCGGCGCGCGTCAGCGCCACATAAAGCAGCCGCCGGTATTCCCGCAGGCGCGATTGACGCACATGGTCCTTGGCGTCGCGGCTTGCGGGAGAGCTTTCCTCTTTGCTTGCAGTCCACACGAGCGCCGGCTCCGCGCTTTCTCGTGCCTGAAGCGGAACGACGCGCGGCTCCTTGTTCGGATTGGGCAGCGTCGTCGTGTCGGCAAGCACCACCACCGGCGCTTCCAGTCCCTTGACGCCGTGCACGGTCATCACCCGCACAAGCCTGCTTTCGGTTTCAAGGTCGCGCTTCACTTCCGCTTCCGCGCGGCGAAGATGGCGCAGAAAGCCTTGCAGCGAGGGCGTCTCGATCTTTTCATAGGCAAGGGCTGCGGAAAGAAATTCGTCGAGCGCATCCGCCGCTTCGGGGCCCAGCCGGCCGATCATCTTCTTTCTGCCGCCGTCGCGCCCAAGCACCCGCGAATAGAAATCGAACGGGCGGAGGTGAAGGGCCTGTTCGCGCCAGCGCCGGATCCATGCCGCGGCCTCCTGAAACTTCGGATTGCCGGGCGTATTATCGAGGCTTTCAAGGAGCGTTCCGCGCCGCGCATGGCAAAGCGCGAAAAGATCCTCGTCGTCGAAACGAAACAGCGGCGACTTCAGGACACAGGCAAGCGAAAGATCGTCTTCGGAAAGCAGCAGCGCATCGCCGAGCGCCATCAGGTCCATCACCGCGATGTTCTCGGTAAGCTTGAGCCGGTCCGCACCGGCAACATCGACGCCTTCCTGCTTCAGCGCGCGCAGGATCGCGTCGAACAGCGGTCCGCGGCTTTGCACGAGAATGATGACGTCGCCGGGCGTCACCGGCCGCGGCTGCTCGTTGTTGGCGCGCTCCGTGACCGTGAGTCCACCATGGGTCCAGTGCTTCACGGCCTGGGCGATCTGCTGCGCGAGCTTCATCTTCGCGGAAGTTTCGCGCAGCCGGTCGAGCGGCTTGTCCCAGCCGTCCTCGTCCTCCGATTTTTTTGTGGCGTTGAGCGGCGGCCAGATTTCGACGGTGCCCGGCGCTTTCTGCCGGACCGCTTCATGGACGGGTGCTTGCGTATCGTTTGCCGAAAGCCCGCTCCGCGCTTCTTCAAGCGAGAAGACCTGATCCACCGCGCGCAGCACCGCAGGCGCGGAGCGATAGGAAAGCCGCAAGCGCGGTTCGCGCAACAGGTCACCCGCGCCCCGGATCTGGTTCGCAAAATTCCGGCGCATTTCGTCGAAGCGGGTGGGGTCGGCGCCCTGAAAGCTGAAGATCGACTGCTTCTCGTCGCCGACCACGAAGATCGAGCGTGATTTTTCCGAGGCGCCCTTGCCCGCGAAAAATTCCTCCGCGAGTCTGGCCACGATCCGCCATTGTTCGGGGCTCGTGTCCTGCGCCTCGTCCACCAGGATATGCTCGATGCCGCCGTCGAGCTTGTAATGCACCCAGGCCGATTCCTCGCGCTCCAGCAGCGCCACCGTTTTCGTGACCAGGTCCGCGAAGTCGAGCACGCCGCGCCGCTGCTTCGCCTGCTCGTAGCGGGCGATCACGCCCTGCGCGAGGGTGAGCAACGCGCAGGAGCGCTCGCATTCCTGCGCCGCCCATAGTTTTTTCAGCAGCGGGACGAGGCGATCGCGTTCCTCGAACAGCCATTCGCCAAGCCGCGAAAGTCCGGCAAGATCGCTTTTCTTGCCGAAGGTCTTGTCGGATTTCGGCTCGCCCTTTGCCGTAAAGAACACGGCGAGATAGGCATGAAGCTGGTCCTCGCCATTAGTGGCGAGGGCCAGCGCATCGCCGATCTTTCCCGCGTTCCCGCCGAGTTCGATCAGTGCCTGCGAGGCGCCGTTCCATTCGCTGCGTGGCAACGAGCCGCCGTCAAGAATGCTGTTACTGATTGCCGCGAAGGTCTCGCTCGCCTCCAGCGCGAGTGCGGCCTCAATCGCGGCTCTCGCCTGTGCGATATCCGCGAACAGAACGCCTGCGCGTAGCCGCAGGCACTCGGTAATGGCCTGCTCGATCTTCTCGTCGCCGCTCGCTTCCACGCAGTAAAGCAAGGCGCGCCCCGCCTCGCTCTGCGGATCGCGGCCGGCGTCGAGCAGCGTTTCGATGCGCGCCTTCTCGATCAGGTCGCGCTCGCCAACCTCGTCGAGAATCTCGAAGCCCGCGGGAACGCCGGCCTCGACCGGAAACATGTGCAGCACGCGATCGCAGAAGGCGTGAATGGTCTGCACTTTCAGGCCGCCCGGCGTTTCGAGTGCCGCGGCAAACAGTCGGCGCGCCCTTGCGCGGCGCGCGGCGTCGGGAGGTCTCGTCTCGATTTCCAGAATCGCGCGATCGAGCGCTGCGTCATCGAGCCGAACCCAGGCGGAAAGTTCTTTCAGCACCTTGTTCGCCATGTGCGCGGCGGCGGCCTTCGTATAAGTGAGGCAGAGGATGCGGCCGGGCGCGACGCCTTCCAGTAGAAGCCGGATCACGCGGCGCACCAGCACCGTCGTCTTGCCGGAGCCGGCATTGGCCGAAACCCAGGCGGAGACGCGCGGGTCCGAGGCCTCTGCCTGCGGCGTGACGGATAAGGGCGCGGTCCCGCTCATTCGCCGCCCTCCGACCATTCCCTGAAGCGCGCGAGATGTTCGTAGTCGTTATAGTCCTTCTGCCACTGCACGCGCGGGGCGAACGGATATGGCGTGGCGGCGTCGGCATATTGGGCAAGCAATCGCGTCGCGCCTTCGAGCGCGCCGCGCGCGGCGATGCCGAGGTGATCGCTGCCCGCAATGCCGCGGGGCTCCGCGACCGCCTGAAAATCCTTGTTGGGCGACAACGTGAAAGGCTTGAAGGCGCCCGGCGGCTGCCCGCCGGAAATCTTGATCGCGCCGACTTCGGAAAGATGCTTGCCGGAGATTCCGCGAAAGCCTCCGGCGAGGGCGATTGCGGCTTCCAGCAGGAGTTGCGGCTCGAAGCCGAGAATTGCCGCCTTGTAGCTCGGCGGCGTTCCGGTCTTGAAATCGAGTACGTTGAGCGAGCCGTCCTTGTTCACCTCGATCCGGTCGGCGCGGGCAGTGAGGGTGAAGCCGCCGCCTTCCGCAATCAGCAGCGATCCCTCGACTTCCGAATGGAGTGTCGCGATCGCGCCGCGGCGCGTGCGTTCGATCTCGACGAACCAGCGCGCGGCCCGTTTGAAGCGCGGCCACCAGATGGCAAAGGCGGCGGGATAACTTTGCATCGGCGCGAAGGCCTCCCGGCCCAGCGCGAGCATGTCGTCAAGCGCGGTCGCGGGAAGCGCGCCGGGATGCAATGCCGTGAAGTTCGAGATGATTTCATGGACGAGCGTACCGCGCTCGGCCGCTCCCGGATCCTCGTCGATCGCGTCCAGCGCATGCAGCCGCAGAATCTTCCGCGCAAAGATCGAATAGGGGTCGCGCGTCAGGTCGCGCATGTCGCTCATGCTGAAGCGCCGCGGCCGCGCCGCGGCGGGTGGTGCCGGCATCGGCGGCGCAAGCGGCTTCTCCTTCGGCGCCTCTTCGAGACTTCTCGCGAAGCGCAGATATTTTTCGCCGGACTGCTTCGCCGCCTGCCATGCGGCGGGGTCGGCTACTGCCTCCAGCCGTTGCAGAAAACGCGACGCGATCGTTTCCACGCCGCCTTGCTTGCGCGCGCGCGCGAAGAAAACTTCCTTCGCGCCTGCGGCCTGCACGAAGTCGTGGGCTGAAAGTCCGATCCGCCGCTCCGGCAAATCAAGCTTCAGGGTCTTTCGCATCGGCCGGTTCAGCCAGGCATCGGTATGCGCCTCGGGCGGCCAGATCCCTTCGCAGAGCCCGCCGAGCACGATGCGGTCGGCCGAAATCATGCGCGCTTCGAGCGGCCCGAGAATGCGGATGCGCGCGTCTTCGTCCTGCGGCGGCCGCAGCGTCGTTTCGCGGATCAGGGCGGTGAAGGACTGCGAATAGTCGGACAGCTGCATTCTGGGCGCATTTGCGCTTTCGCATAACGCATCCAGCGCCTCACAAAGCGCTTCGCAGTCGTCTGGCATGTCCTCGGAAAGTGCCGCCGTCACGCTATCGCGATGCGCGGCTGCAAGCGTCAAAAATTCCTGCGCGCCGTCGCGCACCGCAAGCAGCGGGGAAAGCAGCACTTCAAGCGAAACGGCAGCCGCTTTCGCCAGTTGCCATTCCGGCGCTTCGAGTTTCGCGCGCAGATCGCGGGGATGAAACGAAGCTGCCTGCGCCGCCTCGATCACGCGGGCAAGGTCTTTCGCGCCATCCGTCGGACGCAGCCCGCGCAGCGCGCAGATTTCGAGAAGCGCGATCTCCCGCTCGGCAAAGCGGTGACGCAGATAAGGATGACGCAGCAGCGCCAGCAGTGTCGAAGGCGCGGCATCCTTCGCCGCGGCATCCACAAGCAGACGCGCGAGGCGGCCCGCTTCGCTTTCCGCGAGCGGCAAACCGGCGGAGTCGTCGATGGCAATGTCCCAGCGCGAAAGCGCCGCACAGACCCGCCGCGCGAGCGCGCGGTCGGGGGTCACGAGTGCCGCGGTCGTATTGCGATCCAGCGATTCCCGAAGCGCGATGGCGATCGCAAGCGCCTCCTCGCGCGCATCCTGCGCTTCGATCACGCCGATCCCGTCCAGCGCACCGCGAGGCGTGGGCTCCTGCATTCGGTCGTCCGCATAGGGCTCGAAAGCGTGCGACAGGAGTGCTTCGCGTTCCGGCCGCGCCTGCAATTCGAGCGGCTCGACCGCATCGCGCGCAATGCCGATCTTTTCGATCAGCCGCTTCAGGCCGAATTGCGGATGCCCGGGCATCGGTTCTTTTTCTGCGCCGATCTCGGCAAAGGCCTCCGGCGACATGATCTGGTCGAGCCCGGGGAGCACGACCGCACCCTGCGCGTGGCGGGCAATCACGCCGAGCAGTTCGGCGACTTTCGGCACGCTGCCGGTGGAGCCGGCGGCGATCACGGGGCCGTCCTTGCTGCGGGCGAGCCGCTCCGCTTCGCGGGCAAGCAGAAGATCGCGCCGCGCCGCCGCGTCGATCTTGCCGGCATCGTCGAGATAATCGTTCCAGTGATCGCTCACGAGTTTCAGGAAGTCCCGCGAGCGCTCCCAGTATCGGTCGAACTCGCCTTCAACCGCGTTTGCGACCGCTGTGAAGGGCAGGCCCGCAGTGATGAAGTCGTCCATCAGATGCGCAAGCTCGTCCGCGAGCGCGATGGCATTTGCGGGTGACGACGACAAAAGCGGAAATTCCCGTGCCGCGAAAGCCTGCACCAGCGTCGCCAGCGAAAGCCTGCGCTCGCCGGCGGACAGCGCGGGCGGCAGCGGCGACAGGTCGGCCGCCTCGAAGGCGAATGCGTCTTCGTCGACGTCCCCGAGCGGCACGATGCGCGGCAGGAGCAGTGCCTGCGCGCCGGTTTCCTCGAGGAGTACCGCCGCGAGCGCGCGCGCTGCGCGTCGCGTCGGCAAATAGATCGTGGCGCCGGCGAGAAGCTCCGGCCGCGCACGCGGCGCGAAGCCCTCGATCAGTCGTCCATCGAGGATGCCGCGCGCAAGCGCAGGCAGGAACGGCGTCGTCGGTGGAATCGTGAGAACGCGGGGGCGGACAGTCATCGCGCGGCGAGATTACTCGCTGCTTCTGCGAATGGCATCCTCAGCGGCCGGGATCGCTTCGGGTGTGCCCACATGCATCCAGGTTCCGTCGAGCCGCAGGCCGAACAGCCGGCCCGCGCCCTCCGCCTTCGCAAAAGAATGGACCAGCGAAAACGCGCCTTGCGGCGCATCCGCGAATAGCCGCGGATGCAGGATTGCCGCGCCCGCGTAAACGAAAGGCGCGATCTCGCGCTCGGCCCGGCGGGTGAGCAGTCCATGCGTGTCCATGGTGAAATCACCCGCGCCGGCATAGCCGACGGCGCCGGCCGACGGCGCGAGCAGCAGCAACGCATCCATGCGCTCCGCATCATAGCGCTCGATCAGCCGGGAAAGGTTGGGAGCCGCGCCCTCGATCCAGATGGTGTCGGAATTGACGAGCAGAAAAGGATCATTACCGAGTTTCGGCAGCGCGCGAACAACCCCGCCGCCAGTATCGAGCAAGGCGTCACGCTCGTCGGAAATCTCGATCGCGGGCATCCGCCGGTCCGCGAGATGGGCAATCAGCACATCCGCGCAATAATGCGCGTTGACGATCACGCGCTTGATGCCGGCAGCGGCGATCCGGTCGAGCACGCGGTCGATCAGCGTCTGCCCGTCGACCTTCACCAGAGGCTTGGGAATCGATCGCGTGAGCGGCAGCATGCGCTTGCCGAAGCCTGCCGCAAGCACCATGGCGGTGGAAATGTTCGTGCGGCTCAAAGCGACGCCTTGGCGATCTGCGCTTCGAGCATTTCGAGCAGCGCTTCTTCGTCGGTGGGAATGGCGGGCTTCAGATTCGACGGCGGCGGCACTTGCGCAGCATACCATTCCTTAACGGCCGCCAGCGACGGGTGCTCGAGCGCACGCGTGAGATAATTCCAGACCCGCGGCATATGCGCGAGATATTGCGCCTTGCCGTCGCGGCGATCGAGCCGCGCGAAGATGCCGAGAATCTTGGTCGCGCGTTGCGCGCCCATCGTCACGTAATGCGCGGCAAAGCGCGCCGGGTCGAACGACGGATCGGCGGCGAACATGCCGGCGGCATAACGGGCGAGCAGCCGCATCTCCATGTCTTCCGGCACCGTGACGCGCGCATCCATCAGAAGCGAGGCGACGTCATAGGCCCGCGGTCCGATCAGCGCGTCCTGAAAGTCGAGCAGGCCGACACGCTTCAGCCCTTCGCGTTCCGGCAGCCACAAAAGATTGGGCGAATGAAAGTCGCGCAGCACCAGAGACGGCGGCTGGCTCAGCGGATCGAGCAGCGCTTCGCGCCACAGCGCGCGGAAGGCTTCGCGCGTCGCCGCCTCGACCTGCGTGCCGGGCTTGCAATGGGGAATGTACCAGTCGATCAGGAGGTCGGCTTCGATCAGGAGCGCATCGAGATCATAGCGCGGGATTTCGTATTCGATGCGCGGCGCGACCGGGAGCCGCTCGGAAAGCTCGGCTTTATGCAGCGCGACCAGCACGTCGATAGCCGCCGCATAGCGTTCTTCGATAGGTGCTGCCGGCTCGCCCGCGACGACGCCTTCGCTACCCAGGTCTTCGATGATCAGGACGCCGTTGTTGAGGTCGGCTGCGAAAATTTCAGGCGCCGAAAGGCCTCGCGCCCGCAGCCCGCGTGAGAGCGCGATGAAGGGTTTGATGTCCTGCGCAAGTTTCGCGATCTCGCCATAGGTGCGGCCGTTGCGGATGACGGGACCATCCTTGCTCACCGGCGACTTCATCAGGATCGCGGTTTCATTGCCGAGGTGCAGCCGCTCATAGCTGCGGCTCGAAGCGTCGCCCTGCAGATGCACGCGCCGCGCGTTGGCAAAGCCCGCAGATTCGAGCGCGGTATGTTCGGCGCGAATGCGCGCGAGCCGCTCGCTCCAGTTACCGATGCCGGTGATTGCGATGCGCCGGTGCGTGGGTCCGAGATCGGGTGCAAGTTCGAGGTGGATTTCCAGCCGCTCGCTTTGCAGAAGCGGACCCGCGCGCTCCGGCCATTCGACCAGCACCGCGGCATCGACCGAGGCTTCCTCCCAGCCGATTTCCGAAAGCTCGGCCAGCGTATTCACGCGATAGAGGTCGGCATGCACGACCGGAAAGCGGGGCAGGTCATAGACCTGCATGAGTGTGAAGGTCGGGCTCGGCACTTCAAGCGCTTCATCGGCGGCGAGCGTGCGGATTACGGCGCGGGCGAAGGCCGACTTGCCGGTGCCGAGTTCGCCGCCGACCGCGATGACATCGCCGGGGCGGATCGCAAACGCGATGTCCCGGGCAAGTTCCCGGGTCGCGGCTTCGCTGGAAAGGACGAACTCCCAGGTTTTTTGCGTTGCGCTCATGCGAGGGGTGTCGGGCTGTTCTTCGTGTCCGGAGGCACTAGCGGAAATACGCAGGTGATCACAGTACCGCGGTTTGGCTCGGAGTCGATCACCACATCGCCGCCCTGCAGCTTCATAGCCGAACGGACCAGCGAAAGCCCGAGCCCGGTGCCGCGATGGGTGGAATCGATCGGCAGCGGCTCGAGATTCTGGAACAGCCGCTCCTGCACGTCGCGCGGGATGCCCGGGCCGCGATCGGAGACATGAAACAGGATCGCCTGCTGCCGGCGCTCCACCGACAGGCCGATGGTCTCGCCGCGCGGGGAATGCGCGGCGGCATTGGCGACCACGTTCTGCAGCACCTGCCGCACGCGCGCTTCGTCGGCGGAGAACGAGCCGATCCCGGCGGGCACGTCGATCACGATGGAAAGCTGCTTCTCGGCAAGCCGCGTCTTCGCCTCCTCGGCGACGGAATCGAGCAGCTTGCGGATTTCGACCTGCGCCGCCGGCATGTTCCGTCCGCCCGCGTCGAGGATCGCAAGCTGCAGGCCGTCGATGATCGAAAGCAGCTCCGCGCTGGAGGCGGAGATATGGCCGAGATATTCGCGCTGCCGCTCGCTCAAGGGGCCGGCCTCGGAGGTGCCGAGAAACTGCGCATAGCCGGAGATGTTGTTCAGCGGCGAGCGCAGGTCATGCGAGATGTAGCGGATCACGGTATCGCGGATCGCATCGGAGGCGATCAGCGCGGCATTGCGCTCGCGCAGGATGCGCTCGGCGCGCACGGTGTCGCTGATGTCGCGGAAGGTGACGAGGTTGCCGCCGTCGGGAAGCGGCACCACCGTGCAGTCGAAGGCGCGCGAGCCGGAGAGCTCGAGCCGTTTGCCGATCACGTTGCGATCACCGACCGTCGTCACCACGCGTTCGACTTCGCTCCAGACATCGTTGCTGCCCGGCTCGATCGCGCGGCACATCCGCCGGATCGCATCCACCGCGGGCTTGTCGGCAAGGTCGGCATCGGAAAACTTCCACAAGGTCTGGAACGAGCGGTTGTGCAATTGCAGCCGGCCATCGACGCCGAAGACGGCGACCGCTTCCGCAAGCGCGTCCAGGGTCTCGCTCTGCGCGGTTTCCAGCGAGGAGAAGCGGCTCGCCAGCGCATAGCCTTCGGAGACGTCGTCGAAGAGATAGGTCACGCCGCCTTGCGCATTCGGGCTGATCGAGAGCCTGAGCGAACGGCCGTCCGGCAGATGCCAGAGCGTGTGCTTGGGATCGACCGACGCATAGGCTTCGTGCAGCTGCATCTTGAAGGCGCGGAAGTCGCTGGTTTCCGGCACGCAGCGCTCCGCGCGCAGCTTGTCGAGTACGATCGCGTCGTCGGGATGTTGCTCGAGAAACGCGGCATCGAGCTTGAAGAGCGATAGATAGGCCGCGTTATAGAAGATCAGGCGGCGGTCCGAGCCGAAGATCGCGACCGCGGTCGGCATCTGGTCGAGCGTGCGCCGGTGTGCTTCGTTGATGCGGTCGATCTCGCTTTGCGCGATTTCGGCTTCGGTCACGTCGAGCGCGATGCCCGCCGCGCCGCGCTTGGCGGAGGCTTCGAATACTTCAAGCGTGCGGCGCTTGCCGGCGACGATGGCAGGCATCCGGCCATGAAAGGTGCCGCTGCCGTTGCGCGCCTTTGCGAGTTCGGCGCGCGCCGGCTGGTCGAGGAGTTCGGCATTGCGCGCGGTGGCGTCGTCGGCGTCGCGGGCTTCCACGGCCGCGGCATAGGCGCGATTGGCGAAGACGAGTTTGCCTTCGGCATTCTTGATCCACATCGGTGCCGGCATCAGCTCGAGCAGATTGCGCACACACTCGATCTCGTCTTCGAGCTGCCTGTGCAGCGTGACGGCCGCCGCATGATCGCGCTTGGCGCCGGTCACGTCGCGCAGCCGCAGGACGGCAACGCCGCCGACCGGCCGGCCTTCCGCTTCGATATGCCGGCCGCGCGGCGTGAGCAGCGAGAAGCCGAAGGCCTGCCCGCGCTTGCGCAGAAGTTCGACGGCGTTTTCGAGTGCGGCGGCAGGCTCCGCGCCGAGCCAGGAGCCGAATGCGAGAATCCGCCGCGAGGATTCAAGGCCGCTGATCGAACCGACTTCGCCGAGCACCACGGGTTCGCTGGCCAGGCTGCGCCAGATGACGACCACCTGGGGCTCCGAAAGCAGAAGTGCGGTCATGCGGTCGGCTTCCGCCCGGAGCCGTGCGATTTCCCGCCGCGCTTCCGTGCGCTCGATCGCGGCCCGGGTTCGCGAACGCAGGAGCGCAATCGCGGTCACGACGGCGAAAAGAAGAATACCGAAGGTCAGCGCGAGCGAGGTGATTTCCTGCCGGCTCAACGCCTGCCCGAAAGCGATCACACGCTCGATCAGGTTCTCCTGCGCATGTGCCGGGCCACAGAAGGCAAGGCCGAGCGCTGCCCCGAAAGCCGCCGCATGTCGTGGGCGTAGGCGCGGCCGTGGCGCAACAAGGCGCGACGCTGGCTGCGATGTGCCGGTTCCCGCCGCTTCCGGCATGGTTGCGATTGCTGCCCTCTTTGATGCGGCCGGGCTCATGGAGCGCGGGCCGCTTTCGCGGCCGCCGCGGCCGCGAATCAAGCCACTCTACCCCCCGAAGGAGTCGCGGCAGAAGGGGATTTGCGAGGGCTCAAAGCCCCTCGAACAGAGCGGTCGAAAGATAGCGCTCGGCAAAGCTCGGTACGATCACCACGATGTTTTTGCCGGCATATTCGGGGCGCGCGCCGATTTCGAGCGCGGCAGCGACCGCCGCACCCGAGGAGATGCCGCCGGGAATGCCGTCGAGCCTTGCAAGCGCCCGGGCGGTTTCGAAAGCGGTCTGGTTCCCGACCGTCACCACCTCGTCGATCACGCTGCGGTCGAGCACTTCGGGCACGAAGCCGGCGCCGATGCCCTGAATCTTGTGGGGTCCCGGCTGTCCGCCGGAGAGCACCGGGCTGTCTTCGGGCTCGACCGCGAAAACCTTCAGCGATTTCCGGCGGGGCTTGAGTGCCTGGCCGACGCCCGTGATCGTGCCGCCGGTTCCGACGCCGGCGACGAAGGCGTCGATCTCGCCGCCGGTATCGTTCCAGATTTCTTCCGCGGTGGTCTCGCGGTGGATTTTGGGGTTCGCGAGGTTGCGGAATTGCTGCGGCATCACCGCGTTCTTGAGCTGCGCGATGATTTCCTCCGCCTTGCCGACCGCGCCCCGCATGCCCTGCGCCGCTTCGGTGAGGACGAGTTCCGCGCCAAGCAGCGAGAGCATCTTGCGCCGCTCCAGCGACATGGATTCCGGCATCACCAGAATGAGCCGATAGCCGCGCGCCGCCGCGACGAAGGCCAGCGCAATGCCGGTATTGCCCGAGGTCGGCTCGACCAGCACGGTGTCGGGCTTCAGTACGCCGGCGGCTTCCATCGCATCGATCATGGAAACGCCGATGCGATCCTTCACTGATGCGATCGGATTGAAGAACTCAAGCTTCGCGAGAATGTTGGCCTTGATGCCGCGCGATTGCGGCAGCCGCTGCAGCCGGACGAGCGGCGTATCGCCGACGGTTTCGGTGATCGAGTTGAAAATCTTTCCGCGGCCGGGCTTCGACATCTCGCGCGCTCCACAAATATTGCTTCGGCGCAGCCTAGTCTATTCACGGCTCATAGTCGATGAAGCGAAATAAGTACGACGATCAGATGTTGAAATCGGCGGAGGCCGTCGTTTCCTGCATCCCCGCGCGCTCGGCGTCGCGGCACAAGGCGTCGATCGTGATTTCGGCGAGCGCGTCCTCGAACAGGCGCTCGGCCTTTTGCAGTGCCGGCGCGATGACATTGGCGACGACGACGGGCTTTCGTCCTTTCGCCGCGGGCTCGGAGTTTTCCGCGACCTGCGAAATTTCAGCGACCGAAATGCGCCGGCGTTCGCGCGCAAGCTCGTAGCCGCCGCGCGGGCCGCGCACGCCTTTCAGAATGCCGGCATGCACCAGTGCCTGCAGCACCGGCTCGAGATGACGCGGCGGCAAGCCGTGACGTTCGGCAAGCGCCTTGGCCGCGACCGGCGTGCCGCGGGAGTGAATCGCAACATCGACCACGGCGGCGACGGCGAGCAGACTTTTTTCGGAGAGACGGGCCATACTCAAGCACTCTTTGGAGACGACTGAACGCCGGTGGAGCCGAAGCCGCCGCTGCCGCGGACGGTTTCGTCAAGCGATGAAACTTCATGCAGGGCAAGCTGCTCGACGCGCGCGAACACGATCTGCGCAATGCGCATGCCGCGCGTAACGATGAAATCCTCGTCGCCGCTGTTCAGCAGAATGACTTTCACTTCGCCGCGATAATCGGAATCGACGGTGCCCGGCGTATTGAGCACGGTGACGCCGTGCTTGAGCGCGAGGCCGGATCGTGGCCGCACCTGGCCTTCGAAGCCGTGAGGAATGGCGAGCATAATTCCGGTCGGCACCGCGGCGCGGCCGCGCGGCGGAATAACGAGCGGTGAGGCTTCCGCGAGCGCTGCAATCAGATCCATGCCGGCAGCGCCTGGGGTCGCATACTCCGGTGTCGGAAGATCTTTGCCGTGATCGAGGCGCGTGAAGGAGATCTTGTTCATTGTGCGCCCCCGAGCGTTGCGGCGATTTTCTTTACGAGCGACGCGGCGACCGCATCCTTGGTTTGCATCGGCCAGGAATCGACCTTGTCGGCGGTTACGATATGCACTTCGTTGGAAGCGCCGCCGAATGTTGCGGTCCCGGTGGAAACATCATTCGCCACGATCCAGTCGCAGCCTTTTCGCAGGAGCTTTGCGCGGGCGTTCTCGATCAGGTTTTCGGTTTCCGCCGCAAAGCCGATCACGAGCTGCGGGCGCAGGTTCGAGTGTCGCGCGATGGTTGCGAGAATGTCCGGGTTCTCCGCAAACGAAAGCGAAGGCAGTTTGCCTTCCTGCTTCTTCATCTTCTGCGACGCCTCGCTTTTGACGCGCCAGTCGGCGACGGCTGCGGCGAAGATCGCGGCATCCGCAGGCAGCGCGCCTTCGGCGGCGTGCAGCATCTGCTCCGCCGTCTCGACATGAATGGTCCTGACGCCGGAAGGATCGGGAAGCGCGACCGGACCGGAGACCAGCACGACCTCCGCGCCTGCCTGGGCCGCCATGCGCGCCAGCGCATGGCCCTGCTTGCCGGAGGAGTGATTGGAGATGTAGCGCACCGGATCGATCGGCTCGCGCGTCGGACCGGAAGTCACGAGAATCTTTCTCCCCGCAAGCGCATCGCGCGCCGGCAGGTCGAACAGATTTTTCTCGATTGCGGCGACGATGGCGAGCGGCTCGCTCATGCGGCCCACGCCGCGCTCGCCGCTTTCTGCCATTTCGCCGGCTTCGGGGCCGCAAAAGGCGACGCCATCGGCTCGCAGGCGATCGGCGTTCCGGCGGGTCGCGGCGTTATTCCACATCGCCGGATTCATGGCGGGCGCAAGCAGAATGCGCCGGTCGGCGGCGAGCAGCACGGCGGTCGCGAGATCGTCGGCGCGGCCCTGCACCATCTTCGCCATGAGATCGGCAGTGGCGGGCGCGACCACGATGAGGTCCGCCTCGCGCGCGAGCCGGATATGACCGCCGTCGAATTCGGCCGCGAGATCGAAAAGTTCCGTGAACGGCCGTTCGCCCGCGACCGCGCCCACCGCAAGCGGGGTCACGAATTCCTGCGCTGCGCGCGTCATGATCACGCGAACCTTCGCGCCGCGCTCACGCAGCCGCCGGATCAGGTCGAGACTTTTATAAGCCGCGATGCCGCCGGCGATGACGAGAAGGATTTTTTTGCCCGAAAGCGGCATGGCGAACGCAGAAACTCCGGCCCTTCGCAGGGAAGCGGCCAATTATCAAAACTTGTCTGTATAATTGCATGCCCTTTGCGGCCTGCCAATCGGCTGTCGGGGGCGTCGTTAATCCCGAAACAGCCAGACCGCGATCAGGCCCGCGATCACCCAGAGCGCGAGCGTCGCCCAGCGCCAGTGCTTCGCCTCCGCCCGGCCGATGGCATCGACCGTTTCCGGCGCAAGCACGAGGCCCTCGCGGGTCTGTTCGTCGAAGCGCTCGAAGGCGGCGGAAGCGCGGGTCAGCAGTTGCGGCGCGTCGGAAACGACCCGCGCGATGCCGGATAGCTCGCTTGCAGCATTTTCGATGCGGCCGATCGGCCCGAGATGGCGTTCGATCCAGTCGCGCACCACCGGCTCGGCGGTGGTCCACATGTCGAGCTGCGGATCGAGCGTGCGCGCAACGCCCTCGACCACGACCATGGTCTTCTGCAGAAGCAGAAGCTCCGGCCGCGTGCGCATGTCGAACAGCGACGTCACCTCGAACAAAAGCGTCAAGAGCTTCGCCATCGAGATTTCATGCGCGGGCCGGTCATGGATCGGCTCGCCGATCGCGCGAATCGCCTGCGCGAAATCCTCGACCGAGTGATGCGCAGGCACATAGCCGGCCTCGAAGTGGATCTCGGCGGTGCGGCGCCAGTTCTTGGTGATGAAGCCGTAGAGAATTTCCGCGAGAAAGCGCCGCTCCTTCAGGCCGAGCCGCCCCATGATCCCGCAATCGACCGCGACCAGATTGCCGTCCGCATCGACGAACAGATTTCCCGGATGCAGGTCGGCGTGGAAGAAGCCGTCGCGGATCGCCTGGCGCAGAAAGCTCTGGATGATGACTTTCGAAAGCCGGACGAAGTTGTGTCCGGCGGCCGCCAGCCGCTCGCGGTCGTTGAGCGCAATGCCGTCGATCCAGTGCGTGGTCAGCACGGTCCGCGCGGTACGGACCCACTCGACCTTCGGCACGCGGAAATCCGGATCGTCCCTGGTGTTTTCGGCAAGCTCGGAAAGGGCAGCCGCTTCCAGCCGCAAATCCATCTCCATCGCGACCGAACGCGCCAGCGTTTCCACGGTGGCGACCAGCCGGAGCCGCCGCGCTTCCGGGTCGCGCGCTTCGGCCATGCGGGCTGCGAAGAAGAAAGTTTCGAGATCGCGCCTGAAGCGGCCCTCGACCCCCGGCCGCAGCACCTTCACGGCGACCGGAATCGTCACGCCATCCCTGACGTAATCGGCGCGATGCACCTGCGCGATGGAAGCGGCCGCAACCGGCAGGCCGAATGTCGCGAACAGTTCGGACACCGGCTTGCCGAGCGCGTCGGCGACGATTTTTTCCGCCGTCTTCTGCTCGAACGGCGGCATCTTGTCCTGCAGCATTTCGAGGTCGCGCGAAATCTGGCTGCCGACGACATCGGGGCGCGTCGCGAGAAACTGTCCGAGCTTCACATAAGAAGGCCCAAGCCGCGTCAGCGCGGTGGCAAGCCGCACCGCATTCGAGCCCGCGCCGCGCCGCTCGACCAGCCGCGCGATTTTCACGAACGGGGCAGCGCCGGGCGGCAGCATCGCCGGATCGACGAGCGCAAGCACGCCCTCGCGCGCGAACACGAAACCTGCGCGCGCCAGCCGGAAGAGATGCACAATCGAGGAGAGCAAGATCAGAGTTTCCAGCCGGAATGCAGCGCGACGATGCCGCCGCTCATCGGCGTCGCCTGCACGCGGGAGAAACCGGCATCGCGCATGAGCTTCGCGAACGCGTCGCGATCGGGAAACTTGCGGATCGATTCCACGAGATACTGGTAGGCTTCGCGGTCGCCGGTGACGAGCCGCCCGATTTCCGGGATCGCGCGGAATGAATAAGCGTCGTAGATCGCGTCCAGCCCCGGCAGGTCGACCTGACTGAACTCCAGGCAGAAAAACTGCCCGCCGGTCTTCGTGACACGAAACATTTCCTGCAGCGCCACCGGAATGCGGGGCACATTGCGGATGCCGAAGGCGATCGTCACCGCGTCGAAATGCTTGTCGGGAAAGGGCAGCGATTCCGCGTTGGCCTCGGCAAAGCGCACGACATGATCGATGCCGCGGCGTTCCGCGCGCTCGCGGCCGACCGTGAGCATGTCGCCATTGATGTCGGCGACGGTAACTTCGGTACCGCTGCCGCCGGCTTCGACGATGCGAAACGCGATGTCGCCGGTGCCGCCTGCGACGTCGAGCACCGAGAAGGCCTGCGCGCCGAGCGGCGGCCGCAGCTTCGAGATCAGCGCGTCCTTCCAGGCCCGGTGCATGCCGGCCGACATCAGGTCGTTCATCAGGTCATAGCGGCCCGCGACCGAATGGAAGACGTCGTCGACCATGCGCTGCTTGTCGGTAAGCGGCACGTCGCGAAAGCCGAAATGGGTCGAATTCTCGGAAGTCGTCATCAACGGTTCCATGGGAATGGCGCCGACCATAGCCCGGCACCTGTCCTTTCGCTATCACCGCTCTATATCGAGGGAAAACAGCGTTACCGGAAATGCCCGAACTTCCTGAAGTCGAGACGGTTCGCCGCGGCCTGGCGCCGGTGATGGAAGGCGCGACGGTCGAGCGCCTCGAGGCGCGGCGGCCCGATCTGCGCTGGCCGCTGCCCGAACACTTCGCGGACCGCATGCGGGGCCGGACGATTTTGGGCCTGCGCCGCCGTGCGAAATATCTGCTCGCCGATCTCGACCGCGCCGAAACGCTGATCATGCATCTGGGCATGTCGGGGTCGTTCCGGGTCCTGCTCGGCAACGAGGAAACCTCGCCGGGCGAGTTCATGTATCCGCGCTCGGACGCCTCGATCCACGATCATGTGGTGTTTCATCTTTCGCCGCGCGCGACCGTGACCTTCAACGATCCGCGCCGCTTCGGCGCGATGTTGATGAGCGACACCGCGGCACTGCCTTCGCACCCGCTGTTTCGCGGGCTCGGGCCGGAGCCGCTGGGCGAGGCGCTGAGCGCAGGCTATCTCGCGCAAGCCTGCGTGGGGCGGAAAACCAGCCTCAAGGCCGCACTCCTCGATCAGCGCATCGTGGCGGGTCTCGGCAATATATATGTGTCGGAGGCGCTTCATCTGGCGCGGCTGTCGCCGAAGAAGCCCGCAAGCGTGCTCGCCGACCGCCGCGGCATGCCGACCGAGGCAGCCAGGCGGCTGGTGCCGGCGATCAGGAAGGTGCTTGCCGCGGCGATCGATGCCGGCGGCTCGTCGCTGCGCGACCATCGCAGGACCGATGGCGAACTCGGCATGTTTCAGCATCGCTTCCGGGTCTATGACCGCGAAGGCGTAAAGTGTCCCACCCGCGGCTGCTGCGGGAAGGTAAGGGCCATCGTGCAGAACGCGCGCTCGACCTATTATGGTCCGGTCTGTCAG
>JAEZFA010000092.1 GCA_023417665.1 Pseudomonadota bacterium
ATCATCATTCCTCGCTTGGACGGGCTAGTTTGGTTCAAGAATGGAAGCAAAGGGCTGGTAAACCCGCGTCCCGCTAGGTCCGGGGCGGGAAGCGCTGTCGGCTCTTACTTCCTGGTCTCGATACGCAACGGCCCTCCGTTTGCTTAGCAGCTGCGATGCGCGGCATAAGCAATTGAAAAACAACAAGAATTATTGCGGCAGCGCTCGCCTCCGTTCTTTCTTTTGTTGGGACGCGAGCGCAGCGGTCTCCAGAGAGCCATCATATACTTCGTTATCTGAACTGAAAAGACTTTCATATTTGAACTGAATATGTTTCTTTCACGCTCGTAGGAATTCTGGAACGGAGCGCGCGATGTCCTCGACCAATATGAAAGCGGCATCACCGACTGGAGGAAGCGAACGGCCGGCGGTGTCCGGCGACTACGCAAAAGATTGCGCGGCTTTCTCGAAATACTGGGCCGACGGACTGGGCGCGATTGATTCTCTGCCCGCGCGCCGCGACCGCACGCCGGAGCAGCAAGCAAAGGTCGACGCGATCCTTAAGGAAGCGCGGGCGGCGCGCGAGGCATTCCTCGATGCGCATGTCGAAACGCTGTATCGTTCGCTCACCGATAACCTGCGCGTTCTGAAGCGCGTCGAAGCACTGGCGGTCGATGTCGCTGCTAAAGTGCCGGGACTGTGCCCGGATGCGGCCCGCATCACGCGCGAGAACGCACTGGTACAGTCCGAAAAGGACGGCCATGAACTGGATCAGGGGCTGTTCTTCAATCGCATTCTCGCAAATCGCGACTGCGGACTGCATCTCGTCCACGCCATGCTGTTGCCGCGCAAGGAGGCCCTGGCAAAGCTCGACGCGCTGAAGCGTGACGGCAAGGTCGTTCTCGAGCATGCATCGGTCGAACGGCAGGGGAAAGCCTCGATCGTGCTGATGAAAAATCCGCGCTACCTGAACGCGGAAGACGATACGACGGTCGCTGACGTGGAAACCGCCGTCGATCTCGCGATGCTGGACCCGGAGACGGGAATTTGCGTATTGCGCGGCGACTTCATCGATCAGGGAAAATATGCGGGGCAGCGCACGTTCTGCACCGGCATCAACCTGACCCATATCTATTACGGCCGTATCTCCTATCTCTGGTACCTCGTGCGCGAGATGGGATTCATCAACAAGATGTATCGCGGCATGGCCTTCGAGCATGTCTCGCCCGACGAGATGGTCGGGGACACCATCGAGAAGCCGTGGATTACGGCGGTGGAAAAGTTCGCGATCGGTGGCGGATGTCAGTACCTGCTGGCGGCCGACTACAACATCGCCGCGTCGGATGCCTACATGACGCTGCCTGCGCGCAAGGAAGGCATCATTCCGGGTGTTGCAAATCTGCGCATGCCGAGGTTCGTCGGCGATCGCATCACGCGTCAGGCGATTATGGCGGAGCGCCGAATTGATTGCGATAGCGATGTCGGACGCATGATCTGCGATCTCATCGTTCCGCCGGGAGAGGTCGATAAGGCGATCGACGACGTCGTGCAGCGTCTTACGAATTCGGGCGTCGTGAGCGCGGCGAGCAACCGACGCGCGATGCGCATTGCGCATGAGCCGCTGGATCTGTTCCGGACGTACATGGCCGTGTATGCGCGCGAGCAGGCCTATTGCCACTACTCGCCCGCGCTAATCAGCAATCTTGAGCGGTTCTGGAACGCACAAAACCGCAAGATGTAATCGACCCGGCAGCGACTTACCCGACAAGAAGGTCTGTGCTGCCATCTGCTTACCAGAGGATGGAAACGACAATGAAAAACGTCTTTAAGTGCCTTTCAGCCGGAATTCTCGCGTCCGCGGCAGCAGCGTTGCTGCCGGCAAGCGCGACCGCACAGGAACCGATCAAGATCGGCGCAATCCTTTCGGTGACCGGACCCGCATCATTCCTCGGCGATCCGCAGAAGCGGACGATCGAAATGATGGTCGAGCAGATCAACGCGAGCGGCGGAATCAACGGCCGCAAGCTCCAGCTGTTTCTCTACGACGATGCCGGTGATGCCAATGCAGCCCGCACCTTCGCGAGCCGGCTGATCGATCAGGACAATGTCGTCGCGATGATTGGCGGTTCCACGACCGGCACCACGATGGCGATGATCCCGGCATTCGAAGACGCCGAAATTCCGTTCGTGTCCATGGCCGGCGCCGTGCAGGTCGTGAAGCCGGTGAAGAAATGGGTATTCAAGACCCCGCACACCGACACCATGGCTTGCGAGAAGATCTTTACCGACATCGTAGCCCGCAAGCTGAACACGATTGCGCTCGTCTCGGGCACCGACGGCTTCGCCCGCTCGATGCGCGATCAATGCGTTGCCGTCGCGCCGAAATACAACATCAAGATCGCGCATGAAGAGAGCTTTGGCCCGCGCGATTCTGACATGACACCGCAACTCACCAACGTTCGCCGCAAGACGGAAGTGCAGGCGATCGTGGTTCCTGGAATCGGCCAGGCGCCGGCAATTCTTGCCCGCAACTACAAGCAACTCGGAATTACCACGCCGCTCTACGTCAGCCATGGCGTTGCGTCGAAGGAATTCATCCAGCTTGCCGAAGGTGGCGCGGAAAATGCGCGTCTTCCGGTTCCGGCACTCCTCGTCGGAGAGCGGCTCGAGGCGAAAGACCCGCAGCGCGCGCCTGTCCTTGCTTACGTCAAGCTCTATGAAGAGAAGCAGAAGCAGCCGGTTTCCGCGTTCGGCGGCTTTATGCATGACGGCTTCATGATGGTGATTGAGGCAATCAAGCGCGCCAAGTCCAGCGAGCCGGGAAAGATCCGTGCGGAACTGGAAGCCACCAAGAACTATGTCGGCGTGAACGGGATCTACAACATGAGCCCGACCGACCACATGGGTCTAGATCTTGCCGGCTTCCGCATCGTCGAGATCAAGGGCGGCAACTGGACGCCGGTAACTGCAGGCAAGTAAGTGTAGCCGGTACGCAGAGACCAACTCCATCTTTCAACTGAATGGTGCTGCCTTGATCTCTGATCTGGTGCAATACGCGGTGTCCGGCATCACGGTCGGGTTTATCTATGCGCTGATCGCGTTGGGTTTCACGCTGATCTACAACTCAACGCATGTCGCGAACTTCGCCCAAGGCGATTTCGCAATGCTCGGCGCCATGACGACCGTATTTGTCGCTGCCGCGGGAGTTCCGATCGTCGCCGCCGGGATCATCGCGATCCTGGTGACGGCAGTCGCGGGCTTGCTGCTATATCGGCTTGCGATCGATCCGGCACGGAATAGCTCCGTGCTGGGTCTGATCGTGCTGACGGTAGGCGCTGCGATCTTTCTGAAAGGCGCCGCGCAGATTGTGTTCGACAAGCGATTTCATTCGCTGCCGGCCTGGTTCAACAACGACCCGATAAAGATTCTGGGTGCGACCGTGCAGCCGCAAAGCTTCGTAGTGATGGCCGGCGCCGGCGTGATCGTGCTGGCGCTAGCAGTATTCACGCGGCGGACGCTGATCGGAAAGGGCGTGCTCGCCATCTCGCAGAATCGTCTGGCGGCGACGCTCGTCGGTATCAACGTGACGTCGATTGTCACGCTTGCATTTGTGATTTCCGCGGGGATCGGCGGCATCGCGGGAATTCTGGCGGCGCCGATCACGCTTACCAGTTACGACGCGGGAACGCTGTTGTCGCTGAAGGGATTTGCCGCGGCCATGCTCGGCGGGTTCGGCAGCCCGCTCGGCGCGATCATTGGGGGGCTGGTGCTGGGCCTCGTCGAGGCGTTCGGCGGCGGATTGATTTCGTCGGCCTATAAGGATGCTTTCGCGTTTCTCGCGATCCTTGTGGTCCTCGCAATTCGGCCGCAGGGCTTGGTCGGTTCGACCGCGCGGGAGAGGGTGTAGTCGTGCGTTCAATTTCTCCTCGTGTCGCGACACTTGCGATACTCGCGATCGTTATCGTTGCCGCGCCTTTCGTGCTGCAATCCAACTATTACCTGCGGGTAATAACGCTGATTTACGTCTTTGGGCTTGCTGCGATCGGGCTCAATCTCCTGATGGGATTTGCCGGTCAGGTCAGCCTCGGCCACGCCGGTTTTGTCGGTATCGGCGCCTATGCCGTCGGGATCGGACCGGCGCACTTCGGCATCCCCGGCATTTACGCCATCTGGATCGGCGCGCTTGTCTCGGCACTTGTCGCGGCGATCATTGGTAAGCCGATCCTCAAACTTCGCGGCATTTATCTTGCAGTCGCAACGCTGGGGTTCGGCTTTCTGGTTGCGCTGCTGCTCACCAATGAGGCGGCCTGGACCGGCGGCCCGGACGGAATGAGCGTCGCACGACCGGTCATTTTCGGCGTTCGTATTCGGACGGTTGCGCAATGGTACTGGATATCGGGAGCGGCATTGCTGATCGGAACGGCAATTGCCTATAACATTGCGTCAAGCTCTACCGGGCGCGCCTTGCGTGCAATTCACGACAGCGAAGTGGCCTCGCAAACGGTAGGCGTCGATATCGCAAAACAGAAATTCAAGATATTCGTGATCTCGGCCGTGTACTCCTCGTTTGCCGGGTCGCTGCTTGCGCTGAGCACCGGGCACATCACGCCGGATTCGACGGCCGGGTTTCTGCGCTCGGTGGAACTGATGACGATGGTGGTGCTCGGAGGAATGGGGTCCATTGCCGGCTCCATTCTCGGCACTGCGGTCCTGGTTCTGTTGCCGCAGGTCTTGACGGTATTTCATGACTACGAGCATCTGATGCTCGGTCTCCTCATGATGCTCTGCATCATACTGATGCCGGCGGGTGTCGTTCCGTCGCTGTCGCGTCGCTTGCGGAGGACGACGACGTGACAAATCTGCTCGAGATAAAAAACATTTCGATCGCGTTCGGTGGCGTGAAGGCCGTGAACGACGTGACGATCTCGGTGCCGCAGGGCAGGGTGTTTTCCATCATCGGCCCCAATGGCGCGGGGAAGACGACGCTCTTCAACATTATTTCCGGCATCTACATTCCGCATCATGGTTCGATCGACCTGCAAGGGTCGAATATCGTCGGATCGCGTCCGGATCTGCTCGCGCGCAAGGGCCTTTCGCGGACGTTCCAGAATTTGCAGATCTTTACGCAGATGTCCGCGATCGAGAATGTGATGGTAGGCTGTCACATTCACGAGCGGACGTCGCTCTTCGCGCAGTTGTTCAGCCTGCCGACGGTTCTGCGCGAAAATCGCGAGAGTGCGGATTACGCGCGAGAGATGATGAACTTCGTGGGGCTCGACGCATTCTCCGGAAGTATGGCATCCGCGATGCCCTATGGCGCACTGAAGCGGCTGGAGATCGCGCGGGCACTTGCGACGAAGCCGCGGATATTGCTGCTCGACGAGCCGGCCGCGGGTTGCAATCCGACGGAGACGACCGAAGTCGAGAACCTGATCCGGAAGATCGCCGAATCCGGCATCACGATCTTGCTCATCGAGCACGACATGAAACTTGTTATGCGAATTTCCGATCGCATTCATGTGCTGGATCACGGCAGCTCGATTTGCGAGGGGTCGGCTGCGGAAGTGCAGCGCGATCCGCGCGTTATCGGCGCTTATCTCGGAAACCACGGCGCGAAAGAGGCTGCGAATGCTTGAGGTCAAGGACGTAAGCAGCCGTTACGGAAGAATCGAAGTGCTTCATTCCGTCAGCGTGTCCGTTGCCAAGGGAAACATTCTTGCGCTGATCGGAGCGAATGGAGCGGGAAAAACCACGTTCCTTCGGGCGATTTCGGGCGTGCAGCCGATCAGTGCCGGCACGATCGCATTCGACGGTCATCCGATCGAGAATGTAGCGGCGAGCGAGCGGGTAAAGCGGGGGCTCGCGCAGGTACCGGAAGGCAGGCAGGTGTTTGGCGCCTTGTCGGTGGAAGACAACTTGCGGCTCGGCGGCTGGACCAGTTCAGCGGATAAAGTGAAGGCTGATCTCGATAGCGCCTACGCGATGTTTCCAATCCTGCATGAAAAGCGCGACTTGCTTGCAGGGTCGCTTTCCGGCGGCCAGCAACAAATGCTCGCGATCAGCCGGGCGCTATTGAGCCGGCCCTCGCTGCTCCTCATGGACGAGCCGAGCATGGGCCTTTCACCGTTGTTGATTGATCAGGTGTTCGAGGCCATTGCGTCGCTGAAGGCGAAAGGCCTGACAATCGTGCTGGTCGAACAAAACGCGAGTCTCGCTCTTTCCATTGCCGACGAGGCCTGCGTCATGGAAACGGGCAAGATCGTACTGCGAGGTTCGGGCAAGGAGCTCCAGCAGGATCCGCGCGTCAAGGAACTCTACCTCGGGCACGCGGCCTAACGCTTGCAATTTCAACGGCCTTCGAACTTCGGCGGCCGCTTCTCGGCGAACGCATTGCGGCCTTCGGCGTAATCGTAGCTGTTCGACGCCTCGTCAACCAGTTTCTGCGCGGCGTTCGCGTCGAGCGTGCCCAGGCCCATGACGAGATCGTTGAGTATGCGTTTCGCGCCGGCAATGCTGAGCGGCGCATTTGCAGCCATCGTCTGTCCGAAGGAAAGCGCGGAAGCCATCGCATCGTCGGAGACATCATCGAGGAAACCGTTCTTCAGGCCGGCCTCGGCGTTAAAGCGCTCGGCGGAGAACAGAATTCGTTTCGCCGCGGACACCCCGACCAGCGATAGCAAGCGCTGCGTACTGCGAACGCCATAGATGATGGAAAGGCGTGCCGCAGGGATTCCGATTTGCGCAGTTCGATCGGCAAAGCGTAAGTCGCATGCCATGGAAAGATGACAGCCGCCGCCGAGGCAGTAACCGCGTAGAACCGCGATCGTTGGCTTTCTCGCGGACTGGATTGCGTCACTGCTGGCGTCCACCGCTACTTCGTAGGCTGTGCTCTGTGCGGCGTCGGCGCGCACTTTTCCAAACTCGGCAATATCGGCGCCCGTACTGAAATCGCCGCCCGCGCCGGCGAGAATGATCGCTCTTGTTTCGGGAGCGGCACTGAGCCGGTTGAAGATAGCGGCCATCTCCTGCCACATCGAAAGCGTCATCGCGTTTCGCTGTGCCGGCCGGTTGATCGTCACAACGGCAACGGCTCCGCTCGCGTCCACGAGGATGTCAGTCACACGAATCTCCACATTGCTTTCTGTATAGTCAGCGCTACGATGCGACGTCACAAGCGGTAAGGAATATGACGACGATTGAAGTCAACGGTCAGGCTCTTGAGGCCAAATGGTTCGGCGATGGGCATGGTGCGCCGACCATTGTGATGTTGCATGAAGGGCTCGGCTCGGTATCGACCTGGAAGGATTTTCCGGACCGGCTTGCCGCAGCGACGGGCGCGCGGGTGTTTGCCTATTCGCGCGCCGGATATGGCGCGTCGCCGCCCGTGTCGCTGCCTCGGCCGATCGACTACTTGCATCGTGAAGCGATCGACGTGCTTCCGGGTGTGCTGGATGCAATCGATTTCGAGCGCGGTGTGCTGCTGGGGCATAGCGACGGAGCATCGATCGCAACCATCTATGCAGGAAGCATTCAGGATCACCGGGTGAGGGGGCTGGTGCTGATCGAGCCGCACTTCTTCCTTGAGGAGATAAATGTCGGAGCCATTCGCCAAACGGCGACTGAGTATCGGACGACGTCACTGCGGGAAAAGCTCGCCCGGCATCACAAACATGTCGACAACGCATTCGAAGGCTGGCGCGACGCCTGGCTGAATCCGGATTTCGCGGCGCTGAACTTGCGTCCTGAGCTTGCGCATATCCGGGTGCCGATGCTGGTCGTAAAAGGGGAGCACGATCCTTACAGTACGCTCGCCCAGCTTCAGGTGGCGCAGGACGACACCTACTGTCCCGTCGAAGGCGTGGTAATCGCCGGCGCAGGCCATACGCCGCAACGCGATCAACCCGAAGTGACGCTCGATACGATAACATCGTTTCTGGATCGCTTGCTGAATCTGCACGAGGAAGCGGCGTTGCGCTAGGAATCAGGTTTTCTGATCCTTTGGCAGAATCACAAGATTTGCGATCGTGACATGCGCGGGCCGGGTCATCGTGAAGATGATCGCCTCGGCGATGTCTTCGGCGCTGAGCGGTGTCGTGACCTGCATTGCTTTCATCGGGTGCTCCTTGAAGCCGCGATGCAGCTCCGTGAGCGTCATTCCCGGTTCTATGCAGGAGACTTGAATCTGTGTTCGCGCCAGCTCCTGTCGCAGGCTTTCCGAAAGCGCCTCGATTGCATGCTTGGTGCCGGAGTAGATGCCCGAATAGATCCGCGGCTTCAGCCCGACAATGCTGGAAACATTTATCAAGTGTCCGCTGTTCTGCTTCTTGAAATACGAGACTGCTTCGTGCGCGACCTTGAACGGCGACTCGATATTGATGGATACGAGCTCGGCGATTTTCTCAGGCGTGGCTCGTTCGGCCGGGCCGGCCCAGACCACGCCGGCGTTGTTCACGAGAACGTCGCAGCCGCCAATCTGCTCTGCCGCGGTGCTCATCAGCCTTGGTGCGAAGTCGGGCTCCCGGACGTCAGCGGTAAAGGTTGCAAGCCCGGACAGCGAACCGAGCGCGGACCGGAGTTTTTCGTCGGTGCGGCCGTGCGCAAGAACTTTCGCTTTGGCGGCGTGCAGGGACTTCACCAGTGCAAGCCCGATGCCGCTTGTTGCTCCGGTGACGACGACTTTGCGGCTTTCGAGAGAATTCATTGAATGGTCTCGCTCATTGGCTTCCCGGTGCGGCGCCGTTGGTGACGCTCGATGAGGCTCTGAATTTCGCCGACAATGCCCTTCCGGAACAAGAGTACCGTAACCATGAAGACCACACCGATGACAATCGGAACCTTGCTCGAAAGGTCGAGCGAAAAGCTCCCGATCTTTACGACCCCGATACCCGCGAGCTCAGTCTCGAGAAGCACAACCATGACCGCGCCGACGACCGGGCCTAATGTTGTGCCGAGCCCGCCGAGCAGGCACATCAGAATGACCGCGCCGGAATTGGTCCAATGCACGTCCGGAAGGCCTGCCAGACTGAGGATCATGGCTTTCAGGCTGCCAGCACCGCCGGCCAGCGCCGCGGATATTACGAAGGCGATGAGCTTGTAGCGCTGCACGTCATAGCCAAGTGAAATAGCGCGCGGTTCGTTATCCCGTATCGCTTTCAATACCTGCCCGAACGGTGCGGAGACCAGGTACTGCACGGCCATCAATGCGATGATCAGCAACAGCAGCGTGAAGTAATACATCGACAGATCGCTGGAAAGATCTATCAAGCCGAACAGTGCCCCGCGCGGAATGCGTTGCAGGCCGTCTTCCGCGCCTGTGAACGGGGCCTGCACGCAGAAGAAATAGACCATCTGCGCAAGTGCCAGCGTAATCATGGCGAAGTAGATGCCGCGTCGACGGATCGCCAGCAATCCGAAGAGCAGCCCCAGAACCGCACCCGTGGCCATGCCGATAAGAAGCGCTACTTCCGTCGTGATACCGTAGGTTTTGATGGCATAGCCGCCGAAGTAAGCGCCCATGCCGTAAAACGCGGCGTGGCCGATCGAAAGCAGCCCGACATAGCCGGTGAAGAAGTTGAAGGCGATCGCGAAAATCGCGAGCGCCATGCACTTCATCAGGAACAGCGGATACAGGCCGCTGAAAGGCGCGATGGCGCCAACAACAGCAATCAGGCCTGCAATCAGCAAAGTGTTGCGCATCAGGACTCCTGCCCAAACAATCCTGCGGGCCGGATCAGGAGCACGATTGCCATGATGATGAAGACCGCAGTGGAGGACGCTTCGGGATAGAAAACCTTGGTCAGCCCTTCGATCACGCCGAGTGCAAGCCCTGTGATGATTGCGCCGCCGGTCGAGCCGAGCCCGCCGATGACGACAACCGCGAAGGTCACGATGAGAATGTTCGAACCCATCAAGGGCTGGACTTGATAGATCGGCGCGGCGAGCACGCCGGCGAAGGCAGCAAGGCCCGCGCCGAGGCCGTAGGTCAAGGTCACAAGCAGCGGGACATTGATGCCAAGCGACTGCACAAGTCGCGGGTTTTCGGTGCCGGCGCGAAGATATGAGCCGTAACGCGTGCGTTCGAGCAGAAACCAGATCGAAATGCACACGAACAACGAGGCGACGACGACCCAGGCGCGATAGGTCGGCAGTCGCATAAAGCCGAGGTCGATGAGGCCGCGCAGCTGGGCCGGTACCGCGTAAGAGAGGCCAGCCGAGCCGAAACGATCGCGGAAAATGCCCTCAAGCGCGATCGCCAGTCCGAAAGTGAAAAGCAGGCCGTATAGGTGGTCCAGTCCTTCTAGCCGCCGGAGGAAAACACGTTCGACCAGCATGGCAAAGCAACCGACGACGAGCGGCGCCAGAAACAGCGCATACCAGTAGCTGATGCCGAAAAGCTGAAGCGCGAGATAGGCGGCGAACGCTCCGAGCATGTAGAGCGCGCCGTGCGCAAAATTGATGATGTTCAGAAGGCCGAAGATGATCGCCAGTCCGAGGCTCAGCATTGCATAGAAGCAGCCGTTGACGAGACCGATCGTGACCTGGCCCAGCAGAACCTGCATCGAGATGTTCATGTCCGTCAGACGCCCAGATAGTGGTTGATCAGCTCGCTCTTTGCCGCGAGCTCGGTTTGGTCGAGTTCAAGCACAACGCGGCCGCGTTCCATTACTAGGAAGCGGTCGGCGAGCGGCGCGGCGAACTCGAAATTCTGCTCGATCATCACGATCGTATAGCCAAGCGAGCGGAGCTTCATGATTGTCTCGGCAAGGCTATCGACGATCGTCGGGGCGAGGCCTTCGGAAATTTCATCGAGCAGTAAAATTTTTGCGCCGGTCCGCAGGATCCGCGCGATCGCAAGCATTTGCTGTTCGCCGCCGGAAAGCTTGGTGCCAGGCGCGTTTCTTCTGGTCTTCAGGTTTGGAAAGATGTCGTAGATCTGCTCGAGGCTCATGCCCTGGTCGGAGACGCGCGGCGGGAGCAGCAGATTCTCTTCGCAGGACAGGCTTCCAAATATTCCGCGCTCTTCCGGACAATAGCTAATCCCCAGACGTGCGATCCGGAACGGCTTCATGCCAATCGCCTGCTTGCCCTTGATCTCGATGGAGCCCTGCATCCGATCGACCAGCCCCATGATCGAGCGGATTGTCGTCGTCCTCCCGCCGCCGTTTCGGCCGAGCAGCGATACGACCTCGCGCTCGCGCACATCGAAGCTTACGCCGTGCAGGATATGGGATTCTCCATAAAACGCGTGGAGGTTATTGACGCGAATTACCGTGGGGCTGGTGATCGGCGAGGGGCGTCCCGGCATCGAGGAAACATGCGCGTTCATTGCGTGTTCGCCTTCTTTGCCTTGGAGCCGAGATAGGCCTCGATTACCTGGGGATTGTTCGAAACTTCCTCATACGACCCGTCGGCAATGATCCGGCCGTATCGAAGAACGCTGATTCTGTCGGCGATTGCCGCGACCATGCGCATGTTATGTTCGACCATCAGCACGGTGCGGTCCTTCGAGAAGCGCTGAATCAACTGCGTTATGTGATCAACTTCCTCAATGCCGAGGCCCTGCGTCGGCTCGTCCAGCAGCATAACCTTCGGATCGGTTGCCAGCGTCGTCGCAAGTTCCAGTGCGCGCTTGTGACCGTAAGGCAGTTCGCCGGCGAGGACTTCGGAGAACTTTTGCAGTTCGACGAGTTCGAGGAAGTGATGCGCGTGTTCCCTGAGATGGATGAGCGAGCGGGATGACTGCCAGAATCGCGATGGAGAAACCGCACGCCGCTGAACGGCGATCGTCAGATTCTCAAGAACCGAGAGGTGAGGGAAGGTCGCGGATATCTGGAAGGAACGGACGAGTCCCTTGCGCGCCACCGCATATGCGGATTGTCGGGTGATGTCTTCGCCAAACAGCATGATGTTTCCGCTGGTGGGCGAAAGAAATCGGGTGAGCAGGTTGAAGACCGTAGTTTTACCGGCTCCGTTCGGTCCGATCAGCGCATGAATGCCGCCGAAACGGATTTTGAGATCGACGTTATCGACCGCGACAAATCCGCGAAAAGATTTCGTAAGGCCACGCGCCTCGATTACCGGCACTGATGATGCGATTTTTTCGGAACCCGGTTGTTCGTAAACGCGCGTCTCAACTGTCATGCGTCCGATCTCCGATTATTCGGACTGCGTTGAGACAGTGAGGTTGACCATTCTTCTCCCCGAATCCGGCGTGGTCGCTTCGCCGAGTAAGGGGCCGCGCGATTTCACGCTCCAACATAAACCTTGACCGTTTTTTCGTAGTCAGTCTATTTATGATTGTCAATTGCGTTCACCAACGCAAGTTACTTACCGGCAGCAACGATTTTAGAACGGCAACAGCCGCGGATCGAAAAAATGCTGCCGTAGCCTCAAGGGGAGGAGCGAAGATGCTCAAGAAATACTGGGCTGCCGTGCTGTCGATTGGCGTGCTTGCGCTCGTCAGTCCCGGCCACGCGCAACAGAAAGCCGACGACGACGTAATCCGTATTGGCGTGCTTACCGATATGTCCGGGCAGTTCTCGCACGAAGCGGGAGAGGGCTCCGTCACCGCCGTCCGCATGGCGATCGAAGATTTCGGCGGCAAGGTGCTTGGCAAGAAAATCGAACTGATCGTTGCCGACCATCAGAACAAGAACGAAGTCGCGGTTGCGACCGCACGCAACTGGTACGACCAGCAGCGCGTCGTCATGATTCAGAATCTGATCAACTCCGCGGTTGCGCTTGCGGTTGCCAACATCGCGAAGGAAAAGGATCGTATCGCGATCGTGAACGGATCGGGCTCGTCCCGTATCACCAATGATGCCTGCACGGCAAACAGCATTCACTATGCTTACGACACCTATGCGCTGGCAAAAGGAACCGGCAGCGCCCTGGTGAAGCAGGGTTATGATAGCTGGTTCTTCCTGACTGCGGACTACGCCTTTGGCCACGCGCTGGAGCAGGATACTGCCGCGTTTGTGAAATCGTCGAACGGCAAGGTGCTTGGCACCGTCCGCTATCCGATCGATGCCGCGGACCATTCGTCGTTCCTTCTGCAAGCGCAGGCCTCGAACGCCAAGGTCGTTGCTATCGCTGGTTCCGGAACGACCTTCATAAACGCCGTGAAATCGGCACGCGAGTTCGGAATCACGCCGAAGCAGACGCTGGCAGGCATGCTCGTCTGGATTACCGACGTGAAATCGATGGGGCTGGAACAGGCGCAGGGTCTTGTGCTGACCAACGCGTTCTATTGGGATCGTGACGACGCAACGCGTGCATGGTCGAAGCGGTTTTTCGCCAAGATGAAGCGCATGCCGCATATGGGAGATGCGGGCGACTATTCGTCGACCATGCACTACCTCAAGGCGATCGCAGCAGCCGGCACGACCGATGCGGCGGCCGTCATGAAAAAGATGAAGGAAACGCCGGTCAACGACTTCTTCGCGAAGGATGGCCGCATCCGCGAAGACGGTCGTATGGTCCACGACATGTACGTCTATCAGGTGAAGACGCCGCAGGAATCCAAGGGAGAGTGGGATTTCTATAAGCTTCTGGCGGTAATTCCTGCAAAAGAGGCCTATCGGCCGCTTTCCGAAAGCAAGTGCCCGCTTGTGAAGAAGTAAGCAACGGCACCGGAGATATAGCCGGCCGGCGCAAGTCGGCCGGCTATTTCTTTCCTTTGAGCGGATCGGGATAACGCATCACATACCTCATGCCGCGCGCCTGCACCGGCTCGCGGCACTTGTCGCAGACCACCAAGGGCTCGAAGTCGTGTTTGCAGTCGAGATGCGTCAGGATCAGCGGCGGCTCTTCGCGCGATAGCCATTTATCGCCCCAGCGCAACATCGCAATCATGGGCTGATAGAGGTCGCGGCCTTTCGCGGTGAAGCGATATTCGTAGCGCTCCGGTGCATCCTGATATTTCCGGCGCTCGAAGATTCCGTCGCGAACCAGGCGGTTCAGCCGGTCGGTGAGGATATTGGGTGCGATACCAATATTGTTCTGAATTTCGTCGAAGCGCGTCACACCGAAGAATCCTTCGCGCATGACCATGAAGCTCCAGTAGTCACCGATGGCGCGCAGCGTGCGGGCAACCGAGCAGGGACGGCTCTTCTCGATTCGGGTCGGATCGGTCGGGCGTCTGCGGCGTTGCGTACGTTCCAACGGCGAAGTTCCCGCGCCGGGTCCGTCCCGGTAGCTGACGCGGTTGATCTTGATCGCCTTCCTGCAATGCGAGCAGGCCACTTCGGGGTTGCATTCGGCACCGCACGCAAGATGAATCAATTGCAGAGGCGGGCCTTCCGCGCCGGATTCCCAGTCATCGCCAAATCGAATGAAGGAAAGAAAAACCGGGTAGAGATCCATGCCCATCTTGGTGAGGCGATACTCGTTACGCACCGGGCGGTCGGAGTACTGGACCTGACGCAGCAGGCCCTGGGCGGTAAGTTTTTTCAGCCGCGAGGCGAGCGTGCCGCGCGGGAGCCCGAGGATCGATTGGAACGTCTCGAAACGGCGAGCACCGAACAGGCACTCGCGAAGGATGTTGAAGGTCCAGCTGTCGCCGAGAATATCGACGGTTCGCCCGACGGAGCAGTTGCGCTCACGAACTTCGCCAGACGAGCGGGCCTTTGAGGCAGGCCGGGCCGGTCCATTGGACCTCTTTAACAGGTTGATCCGCATGCGAGTTGCATAGCCGATTTCAAAGTCCCGAGCATCAGAAAGATGCCTCCATACAGGCACTTACGCCTAGATTGGAAATCTTCCGGAACTGCAAAAAGGAGTATTCCAAGGATAGTCTTTTTATGCAAGTAATAATCCCGAAGCGCTTGCCTTTGGGTTTAAAGCGGTCTGAACGGTATCAGGGCGTCACATGGAATTGGTGTCTGAGCGAATAATCGAAGCGTCGCAGGAAAAGACCTGGCAAGCGTTGAATGACGCCGCCGTCTTGCGTGCCTCCATTCCGGGCTGCACCGAACTGGTGCAGAACTCGGATACGCAGTTTACAGCCAAGGTTACGTTGAAGGTGGGGCCGATCAAGGCGAACTTCGCGGGCAAGGTCGATCTCACTGAGATCGATGCGCCGAACGGCTATCTTCTTATCGGAGAGGGCTCCGGTGGCGTTGCCGGATTTGCGAAAGGTCGCGCACTTGTCCGGCTCGAGCCGGTCACGCCGTTGCAGACCAGGCTGATATACGAAGTGAAAGCGGACATCGGCGGCAAGCTTGCGCAACTCGGTGCCCGTCTGATCGACTCGACGACAAAGAAACTTGCCGACGAGTTCTTTAAACGATTCGATGAGGCTGTAACGCAGCCGGCACTTGCCGAAGTAAAATGAAGCCACCTGCTTTTTTGTATTTGCGTCCGAAAACAGTTTCGGAAGCGATCGACATGCTCGCCGCGGCGGGCGAGGACGCCAAGATACTGGCCGGCGGACAAAGCCTCGTGCCGATGCTGAACTTTCGGCTTCTGAAGCCGTCCACGCTGATCGACATCAATCGCGTTGCCGAACTGGATTTCATTGCGAAAGGTGCGAAGGGCTTGCGGATCGGCGCGCTGACCCGTCATCGCGTGACCCAGACCTCGCCGCTGATCGTGGAATACTTCCCGGTGCTGGCCGCCGCGATGAATCACGTCGCGCATCTTGCGATCCGCAATCGAGGAACGATCGGTGGCAGCCTGTCGCACGCAGATCCGGCTGCAGAGCTCCCGCTTTTGATGATCCTGCTCGAGGCGAGGATCCGCCTCGCATCGAAGAGCGGCGGCCGGGAGCTCTCTGCGTCGGAGTTCTTCCTGGGCTCGCTCACCACTGCGCTTGAGGAAAACGAAATCCTCACGGAAGTCGAGCTTCCGTATCTTCCGGAGAAGACGGGCTGGGGATTCGAGGAATTCGCACAGCGGTCGGGAGACTTTGCAATTGTTGCGGCTGCCGTGACGCTGAAAGTAACGAATGACGCCTGCGACGAATGCAGAATCGCGGTCGTCGGCAGTGAAACCCCGATCCGAGTATCGGAAGCGGAAGAGATACTCGCAAGTCACGCGCCCACCGATGAAAGGATCGACGCCGCGGCCAAGGCGGCAAGCGAGGCCGCAGAATGGAATGACGACCTGCACGCGTCGCAAGCCTTCAGAAAGCAACTCGTCGCAACGCTCGTCAAGCGGGCGCTGAAGGCGGCGCGTACACCGATTCAAGTGGCCCACTGATGCAAGACCTTCACCATATCAGCGTTCGGATCAACGGCGTGCTCTATGAAGGCGCGGTCGAGTCGCGGATGCTGCTCTCCGATTTTCTTCGTGAAACGTTGCGCATGACCGGAACGCATGTCGGTTGTGAACATGGTGTCTGCGGCGCCTGCACGATTATTGCCGACGGTCACAGCATCCGCTCCTGTCTGATGTTCGCGGTGCAGGCTGATGGCCTCGCGCTGCAGACCGTTGAAGGTCTTGGCAAGATAAGCGAACTGCATCCCTTGCAGGAGTCGTTCAAGCAGCACCACGCATTGCAATGCGGCTTCTGTACGCCGGGCATGCTGATGACCGGCGTCGATTTTCTCGAGAAGCACCCGAATGCGACGGACGAGGAAATCAGGGAAGGGTTGTCCGGAAATCTCTGCCGCTGCACCGGATACGAGCACATCGTCGCCGCGGTACGGAACGCCGCCGCTCGCAAAAGAGGAACCGTCTGATGAAAATGCACATTCTTTCCGGCGGCCGCTTGCGAATGCGTTCCGGAACCTATTTTGCGGACTCGCCCAAGGAGCAGACCGAAGAGTTTCCGTGCGTCTGCGTGTTGCTGCGTCATCGGAATGGCAACGTGCTGTTCGATACCGGATGCCATCCTGATGTCGAGACCGATGCCGTAGGGCGCTGGGGCGGCGTCGCCAAGGCAATCGTTCCGGTTCATGCGTCGGGAGACAACGTTATCGGCGGGTTGAAGAGTGTCGGATTGACGCCGGACGATATCGACGTCGTCGTGAACTCGCACCTGCATATGGATCATTGTGGCTGCAATGGCTTCTTCCGGAAAGCGAAGTTCATGATCCACGCACGCGAACTCCAGGTCGCGCGCGATCCGGGCATGGAAGGCAAGGGCTACTACAAGATCGACTGGGATCATCCGATGCCGGTCGAGCCGGTCGAAGCGCAGAAAGACGTCTTCGACGACAATCGGATCGTGCTGCTGCCGTTGCCCGGGCACACGCAAGGGACGATGGGCGCGCTGCTCGAGCTCGACAAGCGTGGTTCGACACTGCTCGCTGCAGACGCGCTAGCGGTAAAATCGACCCTCACAAGCAACTACATGCCCCGCAACAACTGGAACAACGATCAGTACCAGAACTCGCTGGACGAAATAAGGAAGCTGCAGGAGTCGGGCACCGATGTGATCTGCGGTCACGACGAAGCGCAGTGGCAAGCGTTGCGGAAAGGCGCCGACGCGTATGACTGAATTACCGCGTCAAAGCGGCGTGAGCGCGCTCAAAGGCACGGCTGCGATCGAGGCAAAACCGAAGCTGATCGGTGCGCGCGTGACGCGTGTCGAGGATCCGCGTCTTCTGACCGGAAAAGGAAGATATGTCGACGATATAAACCCTCACGGCGTGCTTTACGTCGCGTTCCGGCGAAGCGAGCACTCGCATGCGCTGATCAGGAACATAGATATCGCAGCGGCGAAAGATATGCCGGGCGTATTCTCCGTCATTACCGGGGAAGACGTCGCCAGGCTGATCAAGCCGGTGGTCGCAACCTCGCGCATGAAGAATTATCAGGCGACCGCGATGTTTCCGCTGGCCGTTGGGAAGGTGCGCTTCGTTGGCGAGCCGGTCGTGGCGGTACTCGCCGCCAGCCGCTATCAGGCTGAGGACGCCGCGGAAATGCTGGAGATCGAGTACGAGCAGTTGCCCGTCGTGATCGACCCGGAAGCAGCGGTGCTGCCGGGTGCGCCGAAGCTGCATGACGAGTTGTCGTCGAATGTCTTGCTGGAGCGCACGTTTGCGCGCGGCGACGTCGATCAGGCGTTAGCGGGCGCGACCACATGCGTATCGGGGAAATTCCGGTTTGGCCGGAAAAGTCCGGTGGCCATCGAGAACCGCAGCTATGTGGCGGAGTTCGATGCGGCGCGCGGCGAATTGTTGCTTCACTCTTCGACCCAGATCCCCGGTGTGCTGCGAGACTGTCTGGCCGAGCTGCTCGATATTCCCGGAAACCGCCTCAGGGTCGTCGCTCCCGATGTCGGCGGCGGCTTCGGAGGCAAGGGTTCCGTATATCCGGAAGAAATCCTGGTTTGTTTGCTTTCGCGGTACTTCGAAAAGCCGGTGAAATGGACCAGCGACCGGTTGGAAGACCTGTCTTCAACGAGCCAGGGATTTGACGAAATCATTGAGGCGACCCTCGGCCTCGATGCAGAAGGCAAGTTTCTCGGACTCCGCGCCGAAGTGATCGGCGATGTCGGGGCCTATTCGATCTATCCCTGGACCGCCGCATTGGAGCCGGTTCAGGTCGTCAGTTTTCTTTCCGGGCCGTATAAGATCGAGAACTATCGCGGTCGCGTGCAAGGGGTAACAACTTCCAAGTCTCCGACCGGACCCTATCGCGGGGTTGGGCGCCCGGTATCCACCTTCGTTACCGAGCGGCTTGTGGACATGGCGGCGCAGAAAATGGGGATCGACCCCGTTGCGCTTCGTTTGAAGAATCTGGTCCAGCCCGACGAATTTCCATTCAAGACCGGCTCCGGCATCGTCTGGGACAGCGGGAGCTTTGTCGAATGCCTGGAAGGCGCGCGTGACGCCATCGACTATGAAAGCTTTCGCGCGAGCCAGGCCGAGAGCCGGAAGAACGGAAAGTTCTACGGCATCGGCTTTTCCTCTTATGCCGAACTCACCGGGATCGGCTCGCGAATTTCGGTCGCTCCCGGCATGCCGATCAATACCGGAACCGAAACGGCGACAATCCGCATCGATTCCGCTGGCGGAATCACCGCGGTGTTCGGCGTTGCATCCCACGGCCAGAGTCTTGAAACGACGCTTGCCCAAGTCGTCGCCGATGAGTTGGGTGCGCGGCTGGAAGACATCCGCGTGGTGCAGGGTGACACGGCCGATATCGCGCATGGCACCGGCACCTATGCAAGCCGCAGTGCAGTTCTCGCCGGCGGCGCTGGTACGCTGGCATCGCGTGCAGTCCGGGTAAAGCTGATCAAGGTTGCGGCGCACCTGCTGCAAGTGGAAGAAGCCGATGTCGATATTGCAGACGGATTGGCGACGGCGCGCGGCAGCAACAACACCGCCTCGATCAAGGAAATGGCGCGGGCGTTCTATTCGGAGATGGGGCGTCTGCCGAAAGACCTGATCGATGGGCTTGAGGCGACAAAGCAATACGATCCGTTCTTCGGCACCACGACATCGGCGACGCATGTGGCGGTTGTCGAAGTCGATCCGGAGACGTGCCGAACGAGGCTCGTGCAATTCGTTGTCGTCGAAGATTGTGGCCGGATCATCAATCCGCTCGTGGTCGACGGTCAGGTTCACGGTGGCGTCGCGCAGGGCATTGGTGCCGCGCTCTTCGAGCGGATGCTCTACGACGAGTCCGGCCAGTTGATAACGGCGAGCCTTGCCGACTATCTGGTGCCGTCGGCGCCGGAAATTCCGCCGATGCAGGTCCATCATGTGGAGAAGGTATCGCCGACCACGCTCGGCGGATTCCGCGGCATGGGCGAGGGCGGGACGATCGGTGCCCCCGCTGCGGTTGTGAACGCGATTGCGGATGCGCTCTCCCACTTGAAGATTCAACCTACCGAGCTGCCGGTAACGCCGGACAAGCTTTTTCACCTCATCCAAAAAACGAACGAAGGAAACTGACGTGGATCTCAATCTGAAAGGCAGGGTTGCCCTGGTAACTGGCGGCGGTCGCGATGTCGGACGCGAGATTTCTACGGTTCTGGGCAAAGAGGGTGCGCTCGTCGCCGTGAATTACCGCAACTCCGAGAAGGAGGCCGCCGAAGTCGTAGCGGCTATCGAGAAAAATGGCGGCCGGGCGAAAGCCTACAAAGCCGATATCGCGAACTACGATGACGTCAAGAAAATGGTTGCCGCGGTCGTCGAAGATTTCGGCGGCTTGGATATCCTCGTAAACAACGCGGGTTATGTAATTACGCAGAAGTTCACCGATTCAAAGCCCGAAGACTGGAAGCGCCAGCTCGATATATGTCTCTACGGCGCGATCCATTGCTGTCATGCGGCCGCGCCGCATCTGAACGCAAGAAAGCAAGGCCGCATTATCAGCTTCTCCGGCGATTCATCGCGGGTGGGTGAATCGAATCTGGCAATGGCGGCCGCGGGACGTGCCGGCGTTATCGCGCTGATGAAGTCGCTGGCAAAGGAATTCGGCCGTTTCGGTACGACCGCGAACACGCTGTCCCTTGGACTCATCGAAACAACCCATTCGAACAAGGCGTGGCTCGATGAAAATCGAGACAAGATTTTGCGCCAATACGCCATTCGCCGTCTTGGGAAGCCGGAGGACATCGGCGGCGCCGTTGCGTTCCTGGCATCCGATCACGGGCAGTGGATCACGGGGCAGGTACTGAGCATCAATGGCGGCTTCGCAATGGTCGGATAACAACAACATAAGACATCAGGGAGAGAAAACATGTTGCGCACGGACTTGATCGCGCCGCTTCATGTGCTGTTAAGGCGGAATGCCGAAGAACATCCGAACAAGATTGCGTACCGGGATGCACGGCGTTCCACGACATATGGCGAGATCGAAAAAACAACGGAAAAGCTGGCCGGTCATCTAGCCGATCTCGGCCTGAAGCCGGGAGACAGCGTTGCAATCTGGCTTCCGAATTCGGTCGAATGGATTGAGGCGTCGTTCTCCGTGACCCGCGCGGGTGGCGTCGGCGTTCCGATCAGTTATGAAGCGACCGATTCGGAAGTGCTCTACCGGCTCGATGATGCGAACTGCGGCGTTCTGATTACAACCGACGAGCGCGCCGAACTCCTGTCCAGAGCGAAAGCCGAATCCGTTCGAACCGTCATTCTGGTGGATCGCGGTGAGGCGAAGGCGGACGGGCTTCGCTTCAACGACCTAAGGAACAGGCAGCCGTCAAGTAAGCCGCTCGACAGCGACGCGATCGATGCGCCCGCGTACCTCGTTTATACGTCCGGTACGACGGGGCGGGCGAAAGGCGTGATCCTCACCGTGCATGGCATGTTGTGGGTAGTGGCGTCGTGCTGGGCGCCGATCGCAGGACTGTCGAAGAAGGACTATGTGCTCTCGCCGCTGCCGCTGTTTCACTCCTACGCGCTCAATCTTTCCGTTCTTGGGGTTCTTGCGACCGGCGCTACCGAGTACATTCTGGAGAAATACTCCACGGCCGACGTGTTGAAGGTGCTTGAATCGGAACCGATCAGCTTCTTCCCCGGCGTCCCGACGATGTTCCATTATCTGCTGGAAGGCGCCGGGAAAGAGTCGGCGACGAAGTTCAAATCAGTGCGGCTTTGCGTGTCGGCGGGCGCGATTATGCCGGCGACGTTGAACCGCGAGTTCGAAACGGCGACCGGCGTGCAATTGCTCGACGGCTACGGGATTACCGAAACCTCGACAATGGTGACGATGAACTGGCAGACCGGCGGAAGAACGCTCGGTTCATGCGGCCTCGCCATTCCGGGCTGCATGACGCGTATCGTGGATCCGTCGACCGGCGATGACGTTCCCTACTGTTCCGAGGGCGAGCTTATCGTGCGTGGACCGAACGTGATGCTCGGCTATCACAACAAGCCGGAGGAGACTGCGGCAGCGCTGCGAAAAGGCTGGTACCACACCGGCGATCTCGCGAAGAGCGACCCGAATGGGTTCCTGACGATCACCGGGCGCCTGAAGGAACTGATTATCCGGGGTGGACAGAACATCGCTCCTGCGGAGATCGAGGAAGTCGTGAGCACGCACGAGACAGTGCTGGACTGCGCAGTAATCGGTGCCCCGCACGACAAGCTGGGTGAGGTTCCTGTAATATTTATCGTGCCGCGCGCGGCCGCGACATTCAACGCCGAGACGCTGCTTGCTCACTGCAAGAAGCATTTGTCGTCTTATAAAGTGCCAAGCGACATCAAGATTATCGATCAGATTCCGCGGACCGGGTCCGGGAAGATCATGCGTTTCAAGTTGAAGGACAAGCTAGACGCCTAATGCCGGAGGCTTATTCCGGTTTGGAAAACGGCATTTACCCGCAGCGCGGGGAAGCGACGGAGTATCAGGAATGAAACAGGCAGACGAACTTTGGCGGGACTTTTCGAAGCCGATCGTAACTGCGGACGACTATATTTCGTCACTTCGCGGCCGCGCCATGAATGTGTTTTTCATGGGTGAGCGGGTGCCGGAGCCGGTTGATAATGCGGTAATCTGGCCGTCGATCAATGCGATGGCGGAAACCTACCGGCTCGCGACAGAGCAGCCGGATCTCGGCGGAGTGCGGACCGAAGTGCGTGGCCGTCCCGTAAATCGCTTCCTGCATGTTCCCGGCTCGTCGGAGGACATCCTGAACAAGCACGAAATGCAGCGCGAACTCGGCCGGCGCACCGGAACCTGCTTTCAACGCTGCGTGGGCCTCGATGCGTTGAGTGCGTGCCATTCGGTGACCTTCGACATCGATGCCAAGGAAGGCACCGAGTATCACAAGAGGTTCCTGAAATTCCTGAAGCGGGCGCAGGAAGCGAATATCGTGATCGGCGGCGCCATGACCGATCCCAAGGGTGACAGATCGAAGCCGCCGCATCAGCAAATCGACCCCGATCTGTTTCTGCGCGTCGTGCGGCGCGACGAGGAAGGGATTTATGTCAGCGGTGCGAAAGCGCATCAGACCGGTGCGGTAAATTCGCACTGGCTCATCTTCATGCCGACCATGCGTATGACGGAGGCCGATCGGGATTGGTCGGTCGTAGGGGCGATCCGCGTCGACAGCCCGGGCCTTACTTACATCGTCGGACGCCAGACCAATGATACCAGAATTGTCGATGGCGGTTCGATGGATGCCGGCAACGCACAGTTTGCCGGGCAGGAGGCTTTGATCGTTTTTGAGGAAGTGTTTGTGCCCTATGAACACGTGTTCATGGATGGCGAGTGGTCGCACGCCGCGACGCTGGTCGAGCGCTTCACAACGTATCATCGCTCATCTTACGTCTGTAAAACCGGCTTGGGCGACGTACTGATCGGCGCGGGCGCGGCCCCCGGCGCGCACAACGGCGGGGGAA